>JALVAI010000378.1 GCA_027011235.1 Desulfobulbaceae bacterium | reverse complement strand
GAAGAGCTGGAAGACTCGTATGGTGAGATTGCCAATATCATCTGCGGATCCCTGACAACAACCTTTGAGGAGCAGTATCCAAAAAATTTTCGCCTGGTTCGGACCGAGCAGGAAGTAATCCTGCCTGTCAAGGTTGATATCGAATCGGATGAGCCGGTTTCCGATGGCACCTATTATCTGATGTCTACGGCCATGACACTTGAAGGTGCCGAAATGGGCAAGCTGCATCTCCTGTTGCCGGCCGCAAGCTTTGGCCTGGTTGAAGAGACGCCGGCGCCTGAAGAAGAGAAAGAGCAGCCGGTCGCATCTGCAGAGCAGGCAACCGATTCCAAGGCCGGACCATCAGAGACTCAACAGCCCGATGTCATAGAACCGGGGAGTGTTGAAGAGACACAGCCGGCCCAGGCAATCCAGCGTCCGGGGGAAGAGGGGGGTCAGGCTGCTCCATCTCCAGGATCGGTAAAGAAAAAGGGTGTTGATGTAAAAAAACAGAAAGAACGTATTGATCGACTGCTGGCAAACTGTCTGGAAAAGGTCGGTGAAGAGGTCGGCACCCTGCTTGGCGGCACTCTGAAAATAACGCCTGAAGAGAATGTGGTCCTTGACAAGGAAGCCCTGCTGGAACAGGCCGGCGGTAAACAGGTCCTGGCCCGGATGGATGTCCGGGGCGAAGGCGAGGGGGAATCCTATCTCTTTGTCTCCCTAAAAGATGCCATCTTCCTGGGCGGCACCCTGATCATGCTGCCCGATGCCGAACTGGAGGAGGTGGTTCGCAATGAGGAGTTCGGCGAGGACGCAGAGGACGCCTACGGCGAAATCGCCAATATCATTGCCGGCGTGTACACTGCGGTTTTTGAGGAACAGTACCGCAAGGCGCTGGGATTTGTCAAAACCGGCCTGGAAACAGTCATCCCCATCAAAATCGATCCAGATTCCGATGATGTTATTCCCTGTTGTCTCTACTATCTGAGCGCCGGAACGATCCACTATAATGATCAGGAGCTCGGCCGCTTGCAGATGGTATTTCCGGCAGCCCTCTTTGAGCTTGAGGCCCTTGCCGCAACAGAGGAGGAACAACAACCGGCAGGCGGGCAGGCAGCCGCCGATGCTCCGGTGGGATCAACGGATGGTCAAAGTGGAGCCGGTCCCGAGGTGCTGCGACCAGCATCGGGGCAGGAGGGCTCCGGGCAAGCCCCCATTGCTTCCCCTGGTACCGGCGGGGACGGCAGCGCCGATATCCTGATCTTTACCGATGATGATGCCGAGGCCTCTTCCATCGCCTCATTACTGACCGGGCAGGGTCACACACCACGTATTCTTCATTTCAAGGATGCCGTAGCCGATTATCTGTCTTCTACTATCAGTCTGGTCTTTCTGGTGATGCGGGAGGTAAATGAACAGGGTTTTGGGATGGCGATCAAGCTCGCCAGTTCCGGTCTTCAGGTTCCTCTGGTCATGGCCGCTCCTGCCTGGACGAGAACAACGGTCCTGAAAGCGGTGAAATACGGGGCCACCGATATCTTGATCACCCCGGCGACCGAGGAGGATGTTGTGGAAAAACTGGAGAATAATCTGGTGAAAAAGGCGGCATAGCCTGATTATATCTAGGCGTTATTCCTTCCACTGCAGTTCTTTTTTCTTAATTTTCTCCAGCAGGGTGGTTCGTTTGAGATTGAGCAGACGGGCGGCTTCTTTTTTATTACCGTTTGTCGCCTTGAGCGCCTTGAGAATGAGCCGGCTTTCAAATTCATTGACCAGGCCCTTAAAGTCGACCCCATTGTCATCCCAGATATCATCCTGTTGTTCGGGACCACTTGAAAAGAGCAGCAGTTGTTCGGGAACGGACACATCAGGGGATGATAATTCCACCACCTGCGACCCTGGCTGAACCTCGCCGCGATATTTTTCCGGCAGGTCGTTGTAGCCGACTTGTTTGCCGCCATGCAGGATGGACATGTGCTGAATCAGGTTTTCCAGCTCGCGAACATTGCCTTTCCAACTGTAGGCCTGCAGGGCCTGCATGGCTGCCGGATGAAAGCCAGTCACCATTTTTTTTTCTTCCCTGACACCGGTTTGAATAAAATGGTCGATCAGGTGTGGAATATCCTCGGCCCGATCACGCAAAGGTGGAATGTTGACCGGGATGACACAGAGCCGGTAAAACAGGTCTTCCCGGAACAGTCCTTCCTCAACCATCTGCTCAAGGTTGCGGTGGGTGGCGGCGATGACCCGCACGTCAACAGGTATGGGTTTGAGACCGCCCACCGGCTCAAATTCCCGTTCCTGGAGAACTCGTAGCAGTTTGGCCTGGAGCGCGGGTTTCATGTCGCCGATTTCATCAAGGAACAGGGTGCCGCCGTCGGCATATTCAATCCGGCCTATTTTGGCGCTGGTCGCACCGGTAAAGGCGCCTTTGCTGTATCCGAACAGTTCGCTTTCCAACAGGTCTTCTGGAATGGCCGCACAGTTGATCGGCACAAAATTTTTTCTTTTACGGGGACTATGCCGATGAATGGCCTTGGCAACCAGCTCCTTGCCGGTACCCGACTCTCCCTGGATCAAAACCGTGCCCGAGTCATCCTGGGCAAGTTTCCCGATAAGATCAAAGAGCTGCTGCATGGCCTGACAACTCCCGATAATACCGTGGAAGGAAGTTTGCTGTTTCATGGCATCAGGTGGGAAGCTGGTCGGCCAGTTTGCTGGATGTGCGGCGCATGTTCAGGCTGAGCAGGCGCATGATTTTTTTCAACAGGGTAATGCTGACAGCTGGATGGCGGTCGGTCAGGAGGTCAAATCCTTTTTTGGTCAGAATGAGAACAATGGTCGGCTGTCTGGCAATGACCGAAGCCGAGCGGGGCGCCTTGTCGATGATGGACATCTCGCCAATGGTACTGCCCTTGCCAAGCCTGGCAATGGTCCGGTAATCGCCCTGGGCTGTTTTTTTTAACACTTCGAGAAGCCCACGCACCACAAAGCAGAGATAGTCCCCCTGGTCCCCTTCGGTGAAAAGATATTCGCCGCGCAGAATCTCTGAATAGTTCATGTGCCGGGCAAGGATATCAAGGTCTTCGCTCTTGAAGGCATCAAACAGAGCCAGGGTCAGCATGTAGTCCCGGGTTTTTTCTTCATGTTCGTTGAGTTCCCGGTACAGGTCGGTGGATTTCATCGTGTAAGATGTTTGTTGGTGTCAGAAAGTATTGTTATCATCTTCTTGAAAAAACTCTATCATAGAAATAGTGTGGAAAACAAGCGGGTTTCGTTTTTTGTGTCATTTTATTGACGATTTTTTTGTTTTGGTGTCGATATTTTGGTCGGTAAGGCAGGAGAGAGTGAGGATGCGGATCTGTGGTTGGCTAATTGGCATTATCTGTGTACTGGTGTGGCAGTGTCCGGCCCTGGCCTGGCAGGGAAAAGTGGTGCGGGTGCTGGACGGGGATTCAATCCTGGTGAAAAGGGGTGGTCGGCTCTATGAGATACGGCTGTACGGCATTGATGCCCCTGAGTATAAGCAGCCTTTCGGCAGGCAGGCGCGCCGGGTAACGAGCAGGCTGGTCTATAAAAAAATCGTCGACATCCAGCCGATGGATGTTGACCGCTATCACAGGACTGTTGCCCTGGTTTCGGTCGGCGGCAGGCTCGTCAACCGGGAGCTGGTGCATCGGGGCGCGGCCTGGCTCTACCCCAGATACTGTAAAAAACAGCCGCTCTGCCGCCAGTTGGATACTGAAGAACAACAGGCCAGGTCACAACACCTGGGGCTGTGGGCGGGCCCGAATCCCCTGTCGCCGTCACAGTGGAAACGGCGCAATAAAAAATCAGCGGGACGCTCCCGCCCCCATTTCCGGCATCACCGGCAGCACTGATTCTTCCACCGGCGGCAGGGAGATAGTTGGAGGGGCGGAAGCGGGCGGCGGGGCCTGAATGTTGTTTCTGCCATTGGTCCAGGGGTCCTGCTGGTAGCCAAGTGTATGCCAGTTGAAACCGGCCCCGGAACCGTGGCAGTCCAGGCAGCCAAGGGATTGGGAGGCCGGTTTCACACCGTGGTTAAGCCGACGCAGGGCAACCGTTATTGCTGTTGTTGATTCGCCGCTGTAGGGCAGGCGAAGGGCCTGCATGCCACTGCTGACCGCCTGTTGAGGATCATTGTTGGTGAAAAAGGGCGGTTTATGGCGGCTGAGCAGGGGGGAAAGAAGATAGTGGAATTTTTTGTCCTTTAGCTGGATTCCATACTGTAGGACAAAGGGCATGATCTTTGATGCCGGGGTTCTGGGGCCCGGCCCCTGCAGGAGAGTGGTTGTTCCCTGCTTTGCCCGGTCTCCCCTCAGATACAATCTGTCTGATCCGTCATCCCATTCATAGATGGGCCTGATCTCTGTGTCCATGAGAAAACCGTCGCCGGCCAGGGCGTTGTCGTGCCTGGACAGGCGGTATTTGCTGCCTGAAAGTAACCAGTTCCAACTTATAAGAACAGGTCGCGCGTCTCCGTAGACCGGAATGTGGCAGCTCCGGCAGTCAATACGCAAGGCATGCTGGTTTAAACGGGCAAGGGTGTGCGGGGACTGACCATGACAGCCGGCGCAGCCCGTATCCCCGGTCTGGCCCGAGTTCGTTGGCATGGTACGGGCAGGGCTATGATGTCCATTGTCCGGATGGCATTGCAGGCAGGTGAATCCGTAACGCTGCATGTGGACATCACTGGTGAGGGGAGCTGTTGAGGATGGGACAAGGCCGCATTGTTGGTCATGACAGATCAGACAGTTGTGAACCGATGACCTGCCTGCCAGGTGCGCAATCATCTCCAGCCGGGATGGTTCTACCCCGGGTGAATAGAGACCTGTCGTATCATGGCAGATGAGGCAGTTAACCGGTTGGTTGGTGGTAGTGAGCAAAAAAGGGTTGCCGGGAAAGGTGCCGATATGGCACCGGTGACAAACGTCCGGATTGTTTTTGGCGGCAATTGCAAATCGTGAAAGGTCGCTGTTTATGGTTGAAAGAACCATCTTTCCATTAATGGTCCGTTTCCGTTGCCAGGTCCAGTGTACCGATTTTTTTATATCATCGACCTGCTGCTGGTGGCACTTCATGCAGGCCCTGTTCGCCTCGAGCAGGGAAGAAAACGGCCCCTGTATTTTTTGGTGCGCTTCAACTGCGCAAGCGGTCGTTGGTCGGCAAAAAAACAAGATCAGGCACAGAAGAATTATTGTCGGAGGGAAAGATTGTTTCATGGCACCCATGGTTGAATGTTGACGGAAAAGGGCATGGCAGGAGAACGTCGATCAGAGCCTGGTCATGGGCTGGTTGAATGTTGACGTTGATGCGTTCCAGCAAAAATATCTTCTATCCAGAGCCCGGTCAAGGGGATTTATCGCCGTGATCTATTCATTAAACTTGAATCGAGTTACATATTTCATTGATAATGGTCTTGCTTTTCCGCTTTTTATGCGTTATATGGATGCATCCTTTTCTTGTGAATGAATCGTCATTCATGGCTGTTTCCATGAAAAGTATTATCATTGAAAACATAATGTTTTCAATGAAATGATGGTTCATTGGTGTTGCATGATCGGTGCAGCCAGGGTATTGGCAGACGAAGGAGAAAAGGCTGCACCGATTATTGCTCTTCCCCCCTCTTTTCCTGTTGCCACCCATACCTCGATTTTTTTTCCTGTACGAAAATAGTTACGCATGCGGTTAGCGTACCCTGTTCACTTGTTCCACCACGCAACATGAGTGGGGAACAGGGTAATACTCTGTTGTTCCAACGCGCTTTATGTCCGCCCGGCTGGTAAACAAGAATTTCAGGAGCAGATCATTTTTTTGGTTTGTTGTACCTGTAAGCCATGCCGGTAGATCTGCAAACAGAATGATTCCTGGTTGAGAGTAGGTGTGCTGGAACAGGTTCTTGGGGGGGGGACAATAGATTGGAAACGAGGTGCAAGCGGGTGGCAGGAGGAGAGGAAGCAGGGTTCTTCTCCTCCTGTTGGTTTGTTGAGTTTTCCTGGCTGTTATTTCTTTTTCTTAATATGGCAGGTGGAACATTTTTTCAGCTTTTTATATTTTGCATCCTTTTTGGCCATTTCCTTATGGCAGGATAGACAGTTGCCGTGTCCGGCCCGCTGCATAGCTGTTTTCCCTTTGACCTTGCCCTTGAGCATATCACCGGTGTGGCAGGTTTCACATTTCTGAATCTTCATTCCTTCCGTGTAGAGAACCTGTTTGCCGTCCTTACCCTTAGTATGGTGACATTCGGCGCATTTCAATCTTTTTTGATGCTGGGCATGGGGAAATTTAACCGGTTTTTTGCCGTTGGGGTTAATGGTTATCTCGGCAGGCCCCGTGTCCACTCCGGCGGCAGCCATGGAGACCAAACCGATGCTGCAGAGAAATGCCAGCGCTACGCTACAGATGAATGCCTTTTTCATGCTTTCCTCCTTCTGCAAAAAAGAAAAATAAAGTTGATTGCCGTCTCAATTCAATGACCCGGGGCGATACCATATCTCCTGTCGGTTCGCTTCTTGTGCCGGAAGTAAAACCGCCAGGAGATTTCTGGTTGCGCAGGGCCTA
>JALVAI010000377.1 GCA_027011235.1 Desulfobulbaceae bacterium | reverse complement strand
ATGACCTGCTTGAACGGATAGAGATAGCCGGGCCCGGATTTGTCAATTTTTTCCTCAACAGGGCTGTCTGGACAAAGGTATTGCCGGAGATTGTTCACCGTGGTGACGGGTTTGGCCTGGCCCGGTTTGGGGCCGGTAAAAAGGTGCTGGTTGAATTTGTCAGCGCCAATCCCACCGGGCCGCTCAGTGTCGGCCATGGCCGCAATGCCATTCTCGGCGATACCATTGCCCGGGTATTGGCCGCTGTCGGTTATGATGTCCGGCGTGAGTATTATTTCAATGATGCCGGTCGCCAGATGCGGGTCCTCGGCGCCTCTACCAGGGCGCGCTATCTGGAATTGCTTGGTCTTGAAAGCGAGTTCCCCGAAGATGGGTATCAGGGCGATTACATCTACGATATTGCCAGGGCCCTGATAGAGGAGTCCGGTGATGCCCACAAGGACAGGGATGTGCTTTTCTTCAAGGAGGTGGCCCAAAAGGCCATCTTCGCCGATATCGATGCCACCCTGAAACGTATCGGCATCACCTTTGATTCATATTTTAACGAGCATACCCTGTATGAAAAGGGGCTCATCGATGACGTGGTCAGTCAACTGCGGGCAAAAGATCTGGTGTATGAAAAGGATGGCGCCACCTGGTTTAAGACCACCGAGTTTGGACAGGAAAAGGACCGGGTCATTATCAAGAACACGGGCGAGCCGACCTACCGCCTGCCTGATATCGCCTACCATCGGGAAAAGTTTCGGCGAGGATTTGACTGGATGATTGATATCTTCGGCGCCGATCACATCGCCACGGTTCCCGATGTCATGGCGGGCATCCGGGCCCTTGGCTATGATGATTCCAGGGTAACGGTCATTCTCCATCAATTTGTTACCCTGATGCGTGGCGGCAGGCAGGTGAAGATGTCGACCCGCAAGGCCACCTTTGTTACTGTGGATGAACTGGTTGACGAGGTCGGCGTTGACGCCCTGCGGTTTTATTTTCTCTTGCGCAAACCGGATAGCCAGCTTGAATTTGACCTGGACCTGGCGACCAGCCAGAGCCAGGAAAATCCGGTCTATTACGTCCAGTATGCCCATGCGCGGCTCTGTTCCATTGCCAGGCAGGCAAAAGAGCAGCAGGTTTGCCATGAATCCGAATCCGGGGCCGACCTTCTTCTGTTGCAAGAGGATGAGGAAATCGCCCTGTTAAAGGCAATGGCCGATTATCCCGCCATGGTGGCTGGGGCGGCCCGGGACCTGGCCCCGCACCGGATCATCTTTTTTCTGATGGACCTTGCCGGAAAATTTCACCGCTATTACAACAAACACAAGGTGCTTGGCGATGATCCGGCCTTGACCAGGGCCAGGCTCCATCTCTGCCGGGCTGTTATGATCGTTCTGCGTAACGGCCTGCAGCTTGCGGGCATGACAGCGCCGGAAAAAATGTAGCCTTTGCCTGTTGTCATATCTGTTATGGCTGCAAGAAAAAAGAAACAGACAAAGAAAAAACGGACACCGCGCCGGTTCCGTTTTCAGCTCAGCCTGGTGGAAGTTGCCGGCATAGGGGTTGTGTTTTTCTGTCTGTTTCTCTGGATGTTTCTCCTTGGCATCTGGGCCGGTCAGACTATTCTTATGCCGTCGGCCGGAGGCAGGCTGCAGCCTGCGGAAACAGGGCATAACAACGTCAAACATGGCATTGCCACTCAGGTTATTTATCCCCGCGCCACCAAAAAGGCTGTCCACCGCTGATCATTTTTACCTTTTAACAAAAGGGGTTGCTATTCTTCCGGGTTACCAT
>JALVAI010000376.1 GCA_027011235.1 Desulfobulbaceae bacterium | reverse complement strand
CAGGCTCCAGGAAACCGCGCCGGCGGATTCCAAGATCCATAACGTACTTCCTTTCAGGGAGTTCAGGATATGAGCGGCACGGCACAATTTCTTTCCCAGGCGGAAGAATTTCGCCGCGTTCTCGAGCCCGCCGGTTGGCTGGGACTGGACAGGGTCTCCCCCCATGCCCGTGCCCTTACCTTTCTTCTTCCGGCCCTGGGCTGGCGGGGGCAGGCAAAGCAGATCTGTGAGGCCCTGCCGCATATGCCGGGCGAGTTGGATAAAATCGATCTGCTCAACTCCATGATCAATCTGGGATTTTATGTCCGCTCAACAACCCTGCATCTGCAGAATACCGATCCCCGCTTAACGCCCTGTCTGTTCGTCTGCAAGGGTGATATCCCTTATATTCTCCTGCCGGATGCGGAAAAAACAGGGTGTGAGGTCTATAATCCCGCCGATGATTCCATCAGGCCGCTCGCGGAAGTTCCCGACTGCCATGGAACGCTCTACCGCTTCACCATGCAGACTTCGGACACCATTACCGGCGATAAGGTCCGCTCCAATGTCAGTGAGAAACCCTTCCGCTGGTTTCGTCAGTTGATTCGCCGCTTTGATACAATTTTTCTCCAGGCATTTATGGTCAGTTTCCTGATCAATGTGCTGGCCCTGGCTTCTTCCCTGTTTGTCATGGTGGTTTATGACAAGGTTATCGGCAGCCGGTCGGTGGAGACCCTGCAATACCTGGTGTTTGGAGCGGTTCTGGCCATGATCATGGAGGCTATTCTCCGCTACCTCAGGGCCCGTAGCCTTGCCTTTTTCGGTGTCAGAATTGATGCCATCACCAGCCAGCTTATCTTTGAGCGACTCCTTTTTCTGCCGCCCCGCCTCATCGAAAGTTCATCCATCCCCTCGCAGGTGGCACGGATAAAAGACTTTGACTCTATCAGGGATTTTTTTGCCGGACCAACCGGCATTGCGGTCATGGAGTTGCCCTTTACGATTATTTTTCTTGTCACCATAGCGGTTATCGGCGGGCCGCTGGCCGTGGTACCGGTGATCCTCGGTGTCTGTTATTTGCTCCTGGCCCTGATCATGCTGCCCAGAATCCAGGCCCGGACCGAGGAAGGGGCCGTTGCCGGCGTGAAAAGGCAGGCCCTGCTGGTGGAAACCATGCAGAAAATACGCGCCTTAAAGGCGCATGGCCTTGGCGATACCTGGTTTAAGCGTTTTCATGAGCTCTCCGGCCGCTCAGCCATGACCGGGTTCTCCTCTGCCTTTCTCTCCTCTCTTATCGAGGCCTTTGCCTACGGGTTATCGGTTATTGCCGGCATCAGTACCCTTACCTTTGGTATCTGGCTGGTCTGGCAGGGCCGGATCACCACCGGCGCCCTGATTGCCTCCATGATGCTGGTCTGGCGGGTGCTGACCCCCATGCAGGCCATTGTCAATTCCCTGGTCCGTATCCGTTTTATTTTCCGGTCCATCGCCCAGGTCCACAAGCTGGTCCGTACCCCACCGGAAGGAAAACTCACCGCCGTTGATCCGGAGCTTTTTCGCTTACGGGGAGACATCACCTTCAACGGAGTCGGTCTTCGCTATACCGGTGAACAGGGGCCGATTATCTCGGGTATGAACCTGCAGATCAAGGCCGGTGAGGTCATTGCTGTTGCCGGTGGCTCGGGAACGGGAAAAACGTCCATCCTCAAGCTGACCAATGGACTTTATACCCCCCAGATGGGCGCTATCCTCATCGACGGTCTTGATATCAGGCAGCGGGACCCGGTGGAACTGCGGAAGAACAT
>JALVAI010000375.1 GCA_027011235.1 Desulfobulbaceae bacterium | reverse complement strand
ACAAAAAACCGTTGCCCAAAAAGGCAGTGCTCCTCTGTTGGGACGATGGCTATACCAGTTTTTACACCACTGTCTTTCCCCTGCTCAGGGCCTATAATTTTCCGGCGGTACTGGCCCTTGAAGGGTCGTGGATCGAGCCCGGTCCAGGGGAAATGGTCCGCTACGGCAGGACCACAGTGCCCCGGTCGAAATTCCTTACCTGGCCGCAGTTACAGCAGCTGGCCGATTCTCCCCTGGTGGAAATTGCCTCCCACTCCTATGATCTTCATCATGGCATCCGGGCCGACGAATATGGTGACAAAATACCGGCGGTCATAGCCCATCGCTATAACCAAAAAACACATAGCTATGAAACCGATCAGGAGCAGTATCAGCGTATTGTTACCGACCTGAAAAAAAACTCGGCCCTGCTGCAGAAACGTCTGGGGAAAAGGCCACGGGTCATGGTCTGGCCCTTTGGCCTCTATACGGAACCCGCCTTAAAGGCCGCGGCCGAGGCGGGCATGAAGATCACCCTGACCCTGGACCCCGTGCCGGCCACCACCAACAATCTCCGGGAAATTGGCCGAATCTACCCAACCCTTAATCCGGACCTGACGGATTTCCGGGCCTATCTTGATCCGGCCATTGCCCCGCCCATACGCCATTTCTTCAAGGTCAGCAGTAAAGACCTGCTGGACCCGCGTCCTGGCACGGAACAACGATTCAGCCGCCTGCTTGACCGGCTCAAATCGCTGACTCCGTCCATGATCGCCTTTTCTCCTCTGGCACAGTCCGGAGGAGGCATCCAGGCCCTTTTTCCCAATACCGTTTTTCCCCTTGCCCAGGACCGGCTCAGCCGCCTGACCTGGCATGCCTCCCATCGCGGCGGCACAGAAATCTTTCTCTGGCTGCCTCCATTGCTGTTTTCCTCCGAGGAAGAGCAGCAAAAAATTCCCCCTGATTTTTTCGCCCAGATGGGAAAATTTGCCTTCTGTGAGGGGATCATTGTCAACGCACCGACCCTGACCAGGGAACTTTTGCGTCTCTCCGCCACCGGACAGGCGGCCGACCCGGCCATACGTTCCTGGAATCCGGCCAGGCGCAAGATGTTTCGCCGACAACTGCTTGCAACAGATCACAGCTCAGGAATCATCAATGCCCTGAAAAAAATAGAGGCCTTTCAGAAATGGCAGCCCTTTATCGAAGTTGCCCTGGTCATTCCCCTGGATCGATTGCCCGAGTTGAGCGTGGAGAAAACAAAATTTCTCCTCCAATATTTTGATTTTCTCCTTGTGGATGGTCGAACAATCAGCAATCAGGACGTTGAAAAAACGCTCAAAAACACGATTGATCGCCTGCAGCCAGCCGGACTGCTCCCGAAAATCAGCATGCTGGTTAAACGCCGAAACGACACCGACAGTCTTAAACGCATTCTTACTGATCTGCCCCGGTACAATATCATAAACTGGGGCTATGAATATGATGACTTTCTCGACAACCGGCCGACAACGATCTCGATCCGTCCATTGATCTCCAGGTCTTCAAACCCATTTCAATAATGATCGGTCGATGACAGCCACAAACACGTATCAAAGACATGGCTGCAGACATCACGGCATACTTTCTTTTTCTGCTCTGCTGGTCCCGGCCCTGCTGGTCCTGCTTGTCGGTGGCTGCACCCCCACCCGACCGCAGTGGTCTCCGGACACCGCCGGCGGTAGACCATGCCGACCAGCCGATGTCACCCCCATGCTTGCTGCCCAGGTCGATCTGGATTATGTCTATGATCCCGATATCCGACAGC
>JALVAI010000374.1 GCA_027011235.1 Desulfobulbaceae bacterium | reverse complement strand
CGCCGGGATATTCAGGCGCATAGCCGCCATCAACATGCCGGGGGTGATTTTATCACAGTTGGAGATGCAGACCATGGCATCCACCTTATGGGCATTACACATATATTCCACGGAATCGGCGATCAACTCCCGCGACGGCAGCGAATAGAGCATGCCGTCATGGCCCATGGCAATGCCGTCATCAATGGCGATGGTGTCAAATTCCGCCGCAAAACAGCCCTGCTTCTCGATCTCCTTTTTGACCTCCTGCCCGATCTCATGCAGATGAACATGCCCGGGGACAAACTGGGTAAACGAATTGACGACGGCTATAACGGGCTTGTCCATCTGGGCATCGGTCATACCGTTTGCCCGCCACAGGGCGCGGGCGCCCGCCATGCGTCTACCCTGGGTTGTTGTCGCGCTGCGAAGTGGTTGTGCCATAAATCCCCCCTGAAAATTTCTTTTTTCTTCTCTTGGCTCTGTTGAATTATTTTTTTCTTGTATTTTATCGTTGATTTTCGATACTACCTAAGTAGTACCTTTAATCCGAAAATATGGTTACGCATGCCATTGCATGTGCTGTAGGAGCGGATTTATCCGCGAATAGCTCATTGAATTATCTGGATAACCATGAAAATTTCGCGGCTGAAGCCGCTCCTGCGGGCTTTGGTTGTGGGTAAAAACAGCCTTAGACGTAACCTGTTGATTTTCATGGCTTGTTGTGTCGTCAAGCCATGCTGATTTATTCGGAGGGTGATGGCTCCAAGCGGCACGTTCAGATTGTAACCACTCGGAAACCCGAATACTCGTATACCCTGTTCTACAAAAATATGTAACCGGTAACCGCCTATGAAGCAGCAGGAAATAAACTACTGGATCACCGCCATGCTGAAAAAGCATGAACGGGTCTCTGACCTCAATATCACTGTGGGCAAGTCGTTGCAAGTGGAAAGCGACGGCGTGCTGATACCGGTTGACGTGCAACCACCGGTTACCGAATTGACACCGTTCCAGGCCGAGGTTTTCGCCCTCAACCTTATCGGCGGCAATCGCAGGCTGTTGCGAAACCTGATAACCAAGGGTTCCTGCGACCTTTCCTACTCGCTGGACGACAAGGTCAGGTTCAGGGTCAATATCTTTTCCCAGAAAGGCTGTTACTCAACGGTTCTCAGGAAACTGGAGACAAAGATTCCCTCGATCAAGGGCTTTGACTTTCCGCCCGCCTTTGAAAAAATGGCAGCCGAGGTCAACGGCCTGATCCTGTTTACCGGCGCCACCGGTACCGGTAAAACGACCTCCATGGCCGCCATCCTCAACCGGATCAACGAAGAACGCGCTGTTCATATCGTCACCCTGGAAGATCCCATCGAGTATGTCCATCCCCACAAAAAGGCAACCTTTAACCAGCGGGAAATGGGGGATGACTTCGACACCTTTGCCGGCGGCCTCCGGGCCGCGCTCAGGCAGGCGCCCAAGGTCATCCTGGTTGGTGAGATCCGGGACCGGGAAACGCTTGAAATCGCCCTGACCGCCGCCGAAACCGGGCATATCGTCTTCTCCACTCTCCATACCATTGATGCCGGTCAGACCATCAACCGTATCCTCGGCATGTTTGAGCAGGACGAGCAGCCCATGATCAGGAACCGGTTGGTGGACACCATCCGCTGGATCGTCAGCCAGCGTCTGTTGCCGAGAATCGGCGGCGGCCGGGTGGCGGCCATGGAGATACTCTGTACCAGCCTGCGGGTAAAGGACCTGATTATCAACGGCGAAACCGAAGAAAAGACCTTTTATAATGTAATCA
>JALVAI010000373.1 GCA_027011235.1 Desulfobulbaceae bacterium | reverse complement strand
GAAGAACTGGTAGAAATAATCCGTGAAGGCAGGGAAAGGTAGAACAAGGTAACTGGTCACAGGCATCCAGGTCTTCAGAATGAAATTAGTGCATTGTCCCTGAATTTCTGTCATAAAAAAACAAGAAAATTTTCAGGCACAGTGTAGGAGCCCGCTCCCTGAGTCTCGCAGGCTCGCCTACCTATGGGCGATCATAACCTGCAATATGTAATGAACGGCTATCGCCCTCAGGGCAAACTCCTACGATTAATTGGGTTGTGGGCAAAGCCCACCTTTAATGGAGAACAGAAGGATGACACGATATCAAAAACGAAACACATTGGTTACAGCGGCTTTATTCTGTCTGGTTACGGTTTTTGTTGCCGGGTGCTCGGGTTTCCATCCCGTTGGACCCAAACGGGCAAAAACAAGTAATTTCCTGCGCAAGGTGGAGCGAAATTGCGGCAGGTATCGTGTTGGCGGTTACACGGTAACTTCCATGTTCTCCATGAACACCAGTGAACCGCTTTTTATCTCCTGGACCAGCGCCCTTGGCGCGGGCGATATCAGCAAGAAAAAATACGCGGAAACTATTAACGGATTTTTTCAGAACAGTGATAACGAGGCGGCGATACGGTGTATCGTCCGCCAAAAGGGACCGGGCGGGAAATAAGAAGGCCGGGCACAGGAAAAAGGCTGGACAAGAGAAAAGGACAAAATCTATCCCTTTCTCAGCACCCGTTTATCGTCGATGCGGATGGTGAGCTTGATTTTGTCAAAGTATTCCAGCAGGGGAATGGAGAACTTGCGGGTCAGGCCGGTCATCTTCTTGAAGCGGGGAGCGTCGATTTCGCCTTCTTTTCTGATAAAATCAACCACCTGGTCCTGCAATTCTTCCAGAACCGAGGCGTGGAAGTAGAGCGCCTCGTTGATCTTGACAATGGCACCATCCTGCACAAGCAGGTCAATGACCTGGCGGATCTGCGCTTCCGGGAATTCGTTGAACCGGGCCAGCACATCTTTGAGGTTGGGCGGCTTTAACCCGGCCTCCAGGTAAAGGCGGCTGATTTTTTCCCGCATGGCCTGCTCGTCCACCTGCAGGGTGACCTCATGGCCGGCAAGGCGCACCTCGGCCTCTTCCTGGATAATTTTTCCTTTTTTTGTTAAAAAATTAAGCGCGTAATTAAAGAGCTTCGGATCTACCTGCGGCCTGAGCCGGGAGCGCAGTTCCTCCCGGGCAAGACCGGATTTCAGGGGATTGTTCCGGTGATAGTCGGAGAGATGCTGCAGAATGGTCGTAGTCAGCCGTTTGAGAACAGAATCTGCGACCAGGCGCCGGCTGTCCGATTCAACCACCACGATTCTGCCGGTCGATATGGGCTGTTGCAGCAGTTTTTTCAGCTTTTTGCCAAAAACGCCGAGCCGGGTGGCAAGTTCATCTTCGCTGATGCCTGCAAATCCGCTTTCTTCAAGGAAAAGCAGCATTTTCTCTTCCGCGCTTCCCTTGCGGTAGAGGGTGAAAATTTCCCTGTTTCGTTCCCGGTCGCGGGTAACGGTCCGTTTCCGCTTGCGGGGCGCATTGTTGTAGACAATGCCGCCGCCAATGGTGCGTATGGGTGAATAACTGCGGATGACATACCTGTCGCCGGGCCAGACCGCGACCGGTTCCTGGAGAAGAAGCTGGACATTGGCATCGCTGCCCGGCCCGATATCATCGGTCTCCATCAGGATCACCCGGCCAAGGACTTCCCTGGTGCCGACGTGGACCCGGACCCTGGTCCTGTTGGTCAGTTTCTTTTCATTGCTCTTAAGGT
>JALVAI010000372.1 GCA_027011235.1 Desulfobulbaceae bacterium | reverse complement strand
GTCATAGCCGGCCACGACCGAGGCCATTGCCGGGTCATTACGCAGGGCGGAAATGTCGTTGACCATGGTTGCTCCCGCTGCCAGGGCCTGCCGGGCCACCTCGGCCTTGCTGGTATCGATGGAAACGGGAATATCGGTGATTTTCCTGATCGTTTCGATGGCGGGAATGACCCGGTTCAACTCTTCCTGTTCGGAAACCGGCTCGGCAAAGGGCCGGGTGGATTCACCGCCCACGTCAATGATGTCCACTCCCTGGGCAAGCATCCGCTCGACCTGGGCGCAGACGTCCTCCCGGGAGCAAAAAGAACCGCCATCGGAAAATGAATCCGGGGTAACATTGAGGATGCCCATGATCCTGGGCATTTTCTTTTTTATCATCATCATTCTTTTTTCAAACAAATCCATCTTCAGGCGGGAGTGCAAAGGTATAACCGGATTCCCGCCAAATGCACAGCCCCATACAAAAAGGGCGCAGAAAAAATCTGCGCCCTCGTAAACAATAAATAATCCAAAAAACCCCGGCAGGCGGCTTTTTTAGCGGTCTGCTGTTGATACGTACTAGGGGGCATGTTCCCAAGGCTTTCAGCCCACAGTCTCCTCTTCTTCTTCCGCAGTAACAGCTGCGTCGTCTTCCAACCGGGATGAATCAGCTTCCACAGCCTGTTCTACTGTTTCCGGGACCGAGTCTGCGGTGGTTACTGTCTCCGATTTTGCATCAGACTGTCCTGCTGTTTCCTCAGCTTTTTCCGCTGTTTCTTGCCGGTCTCCGGACTCTTCTTTCGATCCATGCTCATCCGGTCTGAGTTCGGCAATAATCCGGTCCATGTCCTCTAAGGTTATGGTTTCCCGTTCCAGCAATTCCAGGGAAATAGCCTTGAGGAGATCCATATTCTCCTCAAGTAACTGGGTTACCCGGTCATTGGCATCAAGGATGATTTTTTTGACTTCCTCATCGATCTTTCGGGCCGTTTCCTCGCTGTAATCACGGTGCTGGGAGATTTCACGGCCAAGGAAAATCTGCTCTTCCTTTTTTCCATAGGCAAGCGGCCCAAGTTCCTCGCTCATGCCCCACTCGCAAACCATTTTGCGGGCAAGTTCACTGGCCCGCTCAATATCGTTGCCGGCGCCGGTGGTAATCTCGTCAAAGACCAGTTTTTCCGCCACCCGACCGCCAAAGAGGATGCAGATGGAATTGAGCAGGTATTTTTTGGCATGGGTATATTTTTCGTCAATGGGCAGCTGCATGGTCAACCCCAGAGCACGACCACGGGGAATAATCGTCACCTTGTGAATGGGATCGGTTCCCGGCAGCAGCCGTGCCACCAGGGCATGCCCGGCCTCGTGATAGGCGGTTATCTCCTTTTCCGCATCATTGATGATCATGGACTTGCGTTCCGCGCCCATCATGATCTTGTCCTTGGCCCGTTCCAGCTGCTCAACATCGATTTCATCCTTGCCTTCCCGGGCCGCCATCAGAGCTGCCTCGTTGACAAGATTTTCAAGATCAGCGCCGGAAAAGCCGGGCGTGCCGCGGGCAATGACCGCCATGTCAACGTCCTTGGCCAGCTTGGTCTTTTTGCCGTAAATCTCGAGAATCAGCTGCCGTCCCTTGATATCGGGCACCGGTACCACCACCTGGCGGTCAAAACGGCCGGGCCTTAACAGCGCCGGATCAAGGACATCGGGCCGGTTGGTGGCAGCGATGATAATCACCCCGTCATTGGCCTCAAAACCATCCATTTCCACCAGCAGCTGGTTCAATGTCTGTTCGCGTTCATCATGACCGCCGCCCAGG
>JALVAI010000371.1 GCA_027011235.1 Desulfobulbaceae bacterium | reverse complement strand
CGCTCAAACGCTCAAACGTTTAAACGCTCAAACGCTTAAACCTGCATCCGCATTATTTCCTGGTAGGCGTCCATGGCCTTGTTGCGGACCTGGACCATAAAGCGGATGGAAATATCGGCCTGCTCCATGGCAATCATGGCCTCGTGCAGATTTTTTGCATTGCCGCTGTGGACCTGCTGTACAGCTTTGTCGGCTGCCTGTTGCTGCTGTTGAACATCTTCCACGAGCCCGGAAATCATTTTGCCGAAATTTTGTTTTGCCTGATCGGCCTCGGATTTTTTGTCAGTTGTCTGGGTTGTGGCCAGTTGAATACCCTGTATTGGCTGCATTTTTCCCCTCTTACCGTAATTTTTCCCTTGCAGGCATGGCGTTATAAAATACAAAATGAGAATTATCTGCCGATTTCAAGCGCCTTTAATGCCATCCGTTTCGCCGATTTGACAATTGTTGTATTGGCCTCGTAGGAGCGGGTGGCTGACATCATGTCTGTCATCTCTTTTAGGACATTGACATTGGGCATGTCCACGTATCCATCCTTGTCAGCATCGGGATGGGAGGGATCGTACACCCGTCGGGGCGGATTCTGGTCCTCCAGAATTTTTGCCACCTTGACGCCGCTTAAACCCTTTTCCATGCTGTTGTGCAGGTGATCGGCAAAGGAAATGGGCGTTGACTGGAAATAGACGGATTTTTTCTTGTAGGGGCCGCCCTCGGGGGTGGATGTGGTGTCCACGTTGGCGATATTGGAACTGATGGTGTCAAGCCGTATCCGTTGTGCTTTAAGGGCGGATGAGGCGATTTTGAATGTGGTGAAGATATCCATGGGAACTCCAAAAAAAAATGTTGGAAAGTATGTGTGAGCAACTATGCAAATTACCTGCCATCGTTGGCAGCGTATTTGAGCATGGACAATTTTTTCTTCAGCATGGTCACCGCTGCTTCATAGAGAATTTCATTTTCCGACAACTTGACCATTTCCCTGTCCACGTCAACCGAGTTTTTGTCCCCTATGCCGGTTTTGTCCTTTTCTTCAACAAGACGTCCCTGGATTTGATCGAGACGGTCAGGAGTTATGGCCATGTGGCGGGGGTTGGTTGTCACCGGTCTCAGCCCCCCCTCGCGCATGGCGCTTTTGAGCTGGTCCTCAAATTCAAAGGAGACCGAGGAATATCCCGGTGTCTCCGCGTTGGCAATATTGGAGCTGATAACTTCCTGGTTGCGGGACCTGAGGTCAAGGACCTTCTGCAACAGGTGCATGGTGGTGTCAAATTGTTGAACAAGCGGCATCTGTTCCTCCGTAATCGTTGTCTTGAAGGGACCATAAGGCAGTGTTGTTTCTGGTTGTGGTAATCAACGAAGTTTACGTATTTTTTGTGACCTTTACTCCAGGCTTTGCAGGCTGCCTGTCCTGTCCTGATTAAGCTGGATTATTTTAATCTCTTCTTCGGCAAGTTTTTTCCAGCGGCTGTCCTTTCCTTTTTCGGCCAGTTGTTTGAACTGGTTAAGGGCCTTGTTCGGTTTGCCGGTTTTTTCGTAAATCTCCGCCAGCCGAAACATGGCCTGGTCGCCATAGGGCACTTCTTCGACAAGACGGCGGAAAACCGGAATGGCTTTTTCGTATTGTTTGCTTTGAAACAGTGATTCGGCCAGCAGGTAGTCACGTTCGCCTCCTGTCCAGGAAGAAAGTTTTTTCCCTTCTAACAGTGAGATAACCTTGTGCCACCGGTTGAGATGAAAAAAGATACGGGCAGCGGTTTTTTCTATCTCCAGGTTCGATGGCCTGTCCGGTTTTTCCAGCAGACGAACGGCGGCCTCGGTCTCGCCAGCGGCCTGCAATGCCTTGACCCGCAAAAGGTACACTTCGGCTTTGGCCGGGCTGTCCGGAAAGCGGGAAAAATACTGATCTCCATAATCTTCCACCAGGTCATAGCGGCCGGAGTTATACAAGGCCCTGATCATGGGGACATAGGCCCTTTCCTGGTCTTTTCCCGTGGCAACATCAAGGATGTATTGATAGACCCGGCCGGCGCGGTCATAGGCGCCAAGCTGTTCATAGGCGTGCGCAAGGTCAAATAACAGGTCGATTCCCAGCCAGCCGCGGGCAAAAAATTTTCGATTCTGTTTGGCAAGGACAAGGGCGTCAATATATCGCCTGTTTTTGGTCATCTTTTTCAGTACCGCCGGCAACTGGGAGACAATCAGGGCCTCTGTTTCCGTTGTCAGGCTGCCGTACCGGAAATCACGCAGGACCTTCATGGCCAGGGAAATGGATGTTTCGTGGTTGCCGGCAAGGGCCTGAACCATTGCCTGCTTGACAAGGGCCTCTTCCCGTAGCTGTTTTTTATTGGCCACCTTGCCGGTTTGTCCGTAAATCTCCGCGGCCCGAGCAGCCGTTATAACCTGGTGCAGAAATTTCAGATCGTTTATTTTCAGGCGGGCCCGAAAGTCTCCCTCCGAACCTGGAAAGGCATTTTGGATCTGACTGAACTGGGGCACTGTTTTTGTCCATTTTTCCCCCTTATGCAGCCTGGCCATGGCCAGCCGGAACATGGCCTGGGGCTGGAGCTCGGTGCCGTTGATCAGCTGGACCAGGGCTTGATAGGTTTTTACCGCTTTTGCGTATCGCTGATGGGTGTATAAGGTATCTGCATACTGGGCCAGCGACCGGGGATGTGTCCCAATGATCGATGCCTTTTGGTCAATGTTGTTGTAGGCGATCAATGCCTTGATGGTATCATTGGTCCCAAAATAGGTGTCCGCCTGTCGGAGAAGGCGCAACAGGTCCGCATTTTCCGGGTAGGCAATATCATCCCTGGCCAGTATGGTAGCGGCCCGTTTCGGGTGGTCAGTTTCCAGGGCGAGTTCGGCCTGGAAAATATTGATGTAGGGAAGCAGTGGATTGTTTTTCTGCAGTTTTTTCTGTTGTTTTTTTATCTCGATAGCAGCGAGATAGGGGTCCTCGTGCCGGGCCAGCACATAGACAAAGAGAATGTTGGCATAGGTGGCAAGGCTGGTGTCCGGATAGGTGAGGCTGATCTGCTGGAGGAGTTTGTAGGGCTCTTCATACATGTTGGCACGGACAAGACATTCTCCATAGGTGAGCAGTTGCCGTTTGCGGAAGGCTTCGTTTACCTCTTTTTCCAACTGCAGTTTCAGATTCTCCGCTATCTGTTGCCATGCCTGGTGTCTGCTCAGGATGATATTTTCCTTGCCAAGCCAGGCAGCCGTTGCCGTGGCCGGCTCAATAGATGCCGCCAGGGGAAATGGTGGCAGGGAGTAGCGAAAATGCGGGCGGATAACGACCGGAGATTCATAGGTTCTGATAAAGAATTTCCAATCCGTACCGTAGTAAGAGGCATAAACAGGATTGGTGAAGTCGACTTCTTCCCTGTTGAGAAGTGTCAACCCGTGCAGACCTGCGGAAAGATCAGGATATCGGGCAGACAGAGGATTGCCGAGCTGGATGTCCAGCATGATCGATGCTGTTTCAATAATTTTTTTTACCCTGACATGCTGGGGCGGGTACCGAAAATAAAAGGAGAGCAACAGGTTTCCGGCCTGTTTGCCGGTAACCATCCGAATCATCTTGTCGTCCCCGGCAAGTGGTTTGAACGATTTGGCCGCTACAGTATCGGTTAGCGCCAGGTCAACACGTTTTTCCAGGGTTTCAAGCTTGTAGGCGGGCAGGGAAGAGAGACGGAGAAAGATTTGCATCTTGCCCCGTTCTGTTGTTTTTGACACCTGGCGCAGTATTGCCGAACCTGCCCTTGTCTGCTGCAGCAAGGGCAGGGTAAGCAGGAGGATAACAAGTGGCAGTATTTTGGCATTTTTTATCAGCATGTCCAATTCGATTTTGGTTTCTTCTTGATTAAGCAATTATTATTCCATGCAGATATTGTTCATGTATTTCATTGAAATGAAATAAGAAATGATATTTCTGTCATGGGAATGGTTATGATGTTGAACAGATAAAGTTGAGACGGTTTTTTGGCACTTGGTGCCACGGAAAATGTCGGCAAAAAAAATAATCTTTTTTTAGGCCAAAACTTGCTTTCGTTATCAGCAAATTGATAGAATGATTTTAGGCCACCTTGAAAAATTGCCTTTTCGCCCGATCTCAGGGTAACAGAAAAATGTAAAATACTCGCATGTATCTAATATACTGCGATTTTGATTTTTCTGTTTCTTGACCTCGAACGAAAATTTTAATTTTTCAAGGCACCCTTTAATGAAAATGAAAAGGCTTTCATCTGTGTTGGCAATATTGCCCTGGGGTGCAAGCCAATGGATTGAAAAGAATGTAGTCAAATATAATGGAGGAATTCCAATGGCAAAAAATGTGTTACTCGTTGATGATTCAAGTACCATGCGGAAAATTGTCACTCGTTCGCTTCGTCAGGCCGGCCTGGATTTCGGAGATATTTTCGAGGCTGGTGATGGCCTGGAAGCTCTGGAGGTTCTGGAAAAGGAAGCCGTGGATATTGTTTTGAGCGATATCAATATGCCGAACATGAACGGGATTGAATTTTTACGGGAAAAGAGCGGTCGGGACGGAATCAAGGACATCCCTGTCTTTATGATCTCAACGGAGACCGGCGATGATATTATCGGCGAGGCCAAGAGCCTTGGCGCGGTCGGCGCGCTCAAAAAACCTTTTACTCCGGACAAGGTCAATGAGGTGCTTGGCCCTTTTATGTAAAAAAATCCTTGTATGCGAAGGTTCCTGCCGGCGCGGAATTGAGCTGGTTGTAACAGTCCAACACCTTGTCGCCGGGCGGATATTCCGTCCGGCGAACTGAATTTGGAGGAAGCGGAGTGGGGGATTTTTCTGATATTATTCCAAAGGTCATCGATGCCACGAAGGAGATATTTACCGGCATGGTTATGATGGACGTTGATCAGGAGGGCGAGCCGTCCAATGAGCTTGGCGTCATCAAGGATTCCATTACCGGCATGGTCGGGCTGGCCGGTACGCACAAGGGCATGCTTGCCGTTCATTTTCCCAATGAACTTGCCCTGGCGATAACAACCTCTTTTCTTGGCATGGATGTCAATGAAATCAATGAAGATGTCCAGGACGCGGTCGGTGAAATCGCCAATATGCTCGGCGGCAATGTGAAAACCCTGTTGACCGACAGGGGATATGATATCCAGCTTTCCCTGCCTTCGACCATCTCCGGAGAGGAGTATACCTTTCTGGCTGACAGCGATCTGCAGCAGATTGTTATTCCCTTTACCGCTCCGGCCGGTAATTTTTATGTGGAACTGGAGCTCGAGCCGTAGCCGGATTTATTCTGGTTCCAGCAGCTCCGTCAAATATCAGGAAGAATCAGTTAATAATCTACAGTATCAGGACAAGACGTGCCCCCTATTGAACGCTATATAACCGACGCCACTCTTGAAGTTTTCTCCACCATGATCTTTATCGACATCAACCCTGGAGAACCTCTCAAGGGACAAGACGATGGCATTGATTCCAACCTGACCAGTATGATAGGACTGGCCGGTGATCTCCAGGGTGTGTTGGCCGTACACTGTCCGGAAAAGGCCGCCCTGGGAATAACCGGCGCCATGCTGGGCATGGAGGTGACGGAAATTGATGATGATGTCAGGGATGCCATCGGTGAGATCGCCAATATGGTTGCCGGCGGCCTCAAGGTTGCCCTTGCGGAAAATGACATTGCCATTGAACTGGCGATTCCGACCACGGTCCTTGGTAAAGCCGTCCGCACCTCGGGCCAGGCGGGCGTTTCCAGGTTTATTGTGCCCTTTGCCTCGCCGGTAGGTGACTTTGGCATTGAATTGAAATACGTACTTCATTAGCATCTGTACGGAAACGGCAGGATGTATTGTCTGCCTTGGGGCCTTCTTTGTTTTTCCCTGCATAAAGGTGTTGCTAAAGAAGGAAAGATTATCTGACGATACAGGAGAAGGCGCCGAAACCGGTGATGGCGTCGTAAAAACTTCGATCTACTGCGTCGTGTGTCCCGGGGTGACTCACAACATACTACCTGTATAGTTGAGACCCGTCCCAGAACACTACTTCGTGTATCTCTATGTTTTTACTTAACCATCTTTGAAAAAAATATATTTTTACGATATTATCGCCGGTGAGTAATTCTCTTTTTCTCTCGATTTTTCATGAACAAAAAAAAGGAACGTCTTGACAAGATAATGGCCGCCTGCCGTGAGCGGATGCAGGAAGAGGTTTCCGCGCTGCTTGGCAAGGCCATGACATTTGCGGAACCGGAGACAAGGGTCCTCTCCAAGGAGGACTTTTTTTCCGAGCCTGCCGGCAAGTCCGTGCTTGCCCATGTTCAGCTCGAAGGTGACCTGGAAGGCCGGGGCTGCATGATCGTTCCTATCCGTGATGCCATCCGTATCGGCGGCACCCTGATCATGCTGCCCGATTCCGAGCTGGAAAGTGTCATCAGCGAGGAGGAGTACACCGAAGAGCTGGAAGACTCGTATGGTGAGATTGCCAATATCATCTGCGGATCCCTGACAACAACCTTTGAGGAGCAGTATCCAAAAAATTTTCGCCTGGTACGGACCGAGCAGGAAGTAATCCTGCCTGTCAAGGTTGATATCAAATCGGATGAGC
>JALVAI010000370.1 GCA_027011235.1 Desulfobulbaceae bacterium | reverse complement strand
AGCATGGTCCGATTCAATCATATTGTCCTGTTTGGCGCTGAAAAATCCGTGCTGGGGGGAGAACAGACACCGGAGCCGGCCAGGAAAACGCTCCCTGATCAGGTCGCGGCTGTGGCACAACCGGCTGTCGGTCGATGCCTGGTTACAGAGCAGCCCCAGTCGTTTGCCGCGCAAAACCTCGAGCCGCGAATGCAGAACCACTTCAAGCCCTGTATGGATTTTTTTCCGGGAATGCACAGAAAAACCTATTCCACGGTCACGCTCTTGGCCAGGTTCCTGGGCTGGTCAACATCGCATCCCCTGCGGTTGGCAATTTCATAGGAAAGCAACTGGGCCGGAATAGTGTACAGGACGGGATTAAGCTCCTCATGGACCTTGGGCAGGTACAGGACATCTCCGGTCAGGGTCGCAAGGTGTTCATCTCCCTCGGTGCCGATCAGCAGCAGCCGTCCCTGGCGGGCCTTGATCTCCTCGACATTGGAGACCGTCTTCTGGTACACGGAATCTTTCGGCACCAGGGCCAGGACCGGCATGTCCTTGTCGATCAGGGCAATGGGTCCGTGCTTGAGCTCACCGGCGGCATAGCCCTCGGCATGGATATAGGATATTTCCTTCAGTTTCAATGCGCCCTCGAGGGCAATAGGAAAATTCAACCCCCGACCAACAAAGAGAAAATCACGGGCATTGTAATACTCTTCAATAAGCGCCCGGATATTCTCCTGCAGAATCGGCAGTGCCTCCTCAATTACGGCAACGGTCTTCAACAGGCCGGTACCCATTTCCCTGACCTGCTCAGGGGTCAATGTCTCGTGTATCCGGCCCATGTAGAGGGTAAAGAGAAACAGGGCCGCTAACTGACAGGTAAAGGCCTTGGTCGAAGCCACTCCGATTTCAGGGCCGGCATGGGTGTAGATAACCCCGTCGGCCTCCCTGGTCATGGTCGAGCCGACAACATTACAGATGGTTACAACCTTTGAACCGAGTTTTGCCGCCCGCCTGATTCCTGCCAGGGTATCGGCGGTCTCTCCTGACTGGGAGATGGCAATGGTCAACACCCTGTCCGAAAGCAGTAATTTCCGGTAGCGAAATTCAGAGGCAATGTCCACCTCAACCGGAATCCCGACCCATTTTTCTATCCAGTACTTGGCAACCAGGGCCGCGTGCCAGGACGTACCGCAGGCAACCAGGGCAATGCGATCTATCCTTTGCAATGCAGCCACATCCAGTCCTATCTCCGGCAGCTCTATTTCACCGGTATCAGGAACAATGCGACCGCTGATGGTGTTGAGAATTGCCTGGGGTTGCTCAAATATCTCCTTGAGCATGAAATGTTTAAAGCCGCCCTTTTCCGCCATGGCAGCATTCCAGTCAATGATCTGGACAAGTTTATCAACGCTTTCGCCGTCCTCAAGACTCAAAATCTCGTACTCGCCCCTCTTGAGTACCGCCAGTTCCTGATCATCAAGAAAAATGACCTGGTTGGTGTAGGGGAGCAGGGCCGGGATATCAGAGGCGATATAGCAGGCGTTGTCATCCACTCCCATGACCAGCGGGCTGTGATTGCGGGCCGCGACCAGAATATCGGGGTCCCCGGCCCAGAGAACACCGAGGGCATAGGAGCCCTCCACCCGGGCCAGGGCCTTGCGCACGGCAGCAACAAGATCACCATCAAGGTATTTTTCAATCAGGTGGGCCAGCACCTCGGTATCGGTTTCCGAGGAAAAAACATGGCCTTCGGCAAGCAGCTCCTCCTTGAGCGAACCATAATTCTCGATAATTCCGTTATGGACCACCAC
>JALVAI010000369.1 GCA_027011235.1 Desulfobulbaceae bacterium | reverse complement strand
GACCGTAACTGGATCACTCTGGGCGGTATCCGGTCCACCGGCCTGACCGCGGCCCTGGGCATCGCCCGGCATGTGCATACTCTGTTGGCCGCCCAGGGAGCGGATTTTATTCCTCTTGCCAACCCTGTTGTTCCGCAGGTTCCCAACCTTGCCGAACACCTGCCGCGTGATTTCACCAAACCCGGATTTGGTGAAATAGTCTGCCATTGTGAAATGGTAACACAACGGGAAATACAGGCCGCTCTGGAGGGGAAACTGCCGGCAGGCAGCCTGGCCGGTCTGAAACGACGAACCCGCGTTACCATGGGCAGATGCCAGGGCTTTTACTGCTCGGCCCGCCTTGCCGAGCTGACGGCAGGAAAATTTCAGGAACCGCTTGCCCGGAAAATAAGCCATGAATGATATCCGCAGAAGAAAACAGTGTGACGTGGCCATCATCGGGGCGGGTCCAGCCGGAATCGGGGCAGCGCTTGCCCTGAAAAAAGCCGGTGTCAATGACATCATTATCCTGGACAGAGAAACAACCGGCGGTGGAGTTCCCCGGCACTGCGGCCACCCCCCCTTTGGCCTGCGTGAATATGCAAGGATCATGACCGGCCCCCAGTACGCACAACGCAATATCAGGGAAGTGCACAAGGCCGGCATTCCGCTCTCTCTCAAAACATCGGTTACCGCCCTTGGCCCTGACGGAACCATTGACTATGTTTGTCCGCAGGGCCGGGGCAAATTGTCACCAAAGCGCGTTCTGCTGGCAACCGGCACCAGGGAAACGCCCCGCTCCGCCCGTTTTATTTCCGGCGACCGCGCCCTTGGCATATATACCACCGGCGCTCTCCAGTCCATGGTATACCTGAAACAGATGGTTCCGTTTTACCGGCCGCTTGTCATCGGCACGGAAATCGTCAGTTTTTCAGCCCTGTGGACCTGCAAGAAGGCGGGAATTCAGCCGGTGGCCATGATCGATGAACGGTCCAGGCCCGCAGTTGCCTGGCCTGTTTTTTATGCCAGCCATTATTTCGGGGTACCACTGTTGACCGGCTGCAGCAATATAACGATTTACGGCAAGGCCCGAATTGAAGGCGTCCGCATTGTTGATCAACATGGTCAACAACGTGATTTCTCCTGCGACGGCGTGCTTGTGACCGGTTGCTTTACCCCTGAATCCATCCTTGCCCGGCTTGGCGGCCTGACCATTGAGAAGAAAAGCGGTCGCCCCCTGACCGACCGGTATGGCCGCTGTTCCAATCCCATCTACTTTGCCGCCGGCAATCTGGTCCATCAGCCGGTGAAAGTTGCCGGGAAATGCTGGCAAAACGGCAAGACAGTGGCGAAATGGATAGCCAAAGATCTTCTATAACCCTGGGGAATACATGGAAATTTACTCCCGGGCAAACGATCTGTAACAAAACAACCTGATTGCCGTCAATCATCAAAACCAAGTGATACCATCACCTGGTTCCAATTGACAACAGAGAGCGTTCCGGGCAACATACCCTCAAACTAACGGTACTTTTCTCATTCACCCTGATTTCCCACCACTTCCCATCCCGCCATACCGACATCCATTTCTTTTCCATGGACAACATCCATGCATTCAGGTATCGTTTGAGGTTTGAAAAACATCTAACTCATTTTCTTGCGCGATAACTTTTCTTGCTTGAAAACCTGAGTTGTCATAACCTGTTTTTTGCATATGCAGCAAAATTCAGCCTGACTTGACCAGCGCAGCAGTGGAAAAGCATCTATTCAGATGGCATGGAACTGTGTTTGTGAATATTTTCTAACCTTTTTACCATGTCATCATTATTGATATCGGCACACCGTATTCCATGAAGCATATCCGGTTCTTCTTCCTCCCCGTTATTTTTCTCTTGCTTTTTATACAGCCGGTATGGGCTGGAGAGCAAAAAGATCCCGATCTGAAAGATATTATCATAACCACCTCAAAGAGCCATCTCATCCTGTTTGCAACCGTTAAAAACGGTTTTACCAGTGACATGCTCGAAGGAATGCGCAACGGATTGCCGGTTACCTTTACCTTCCACATCGAACTTGACAAAATACGCACGGCCTGGTTTGACTCCACCCTTGTCGAAACAACTGTTACCCATAGACTGAAATACGATTCCATCAAACAGGAATACGGGATCACATTTTCCGAAAAAAACGGGCAGATAGTAACGACCCGCTCCCTGAAGGAGGCCAAACAGCTGATGGCGGAACTCAACGGATTTCCGCTCATTGCCCGCAACAAACTCATTGCCGATGCATCGTATGCGCTGAAGATCAAGGCAACGCTTGCCGAGACGACCCTGCCGCTTGGTATTCATTATATTCTCCCCTTCACCTCACTCTGGGACGTGGAAACCGACTGGCGAACCGTTGAGTTTCGCTACTGATCCATGGCAATCGGACCTGTTTTTCCAGTCAGGAACGTAACAGAAAAGAAGGTACTGCCCAGAATAATGATAATTTTGTACATTTTTACCTGTATCATATGCTGACTGCGGAACAGAAAAAGAAAAAACAACGGTTAATCCGCTATGTAATTCTCTTCTGCGCCCTGCTGATTCCTCTGCTTGGATACCTGCAGGCAGGCCTGCTCAAGGGGGAAAACTCGCTTCCCATTGCCAGCACTGTCCTGATATTTGCCCTGATCAATATCAACGGGCTGTTGCTGCTGCTCATGCTGTATCTGGTGCTGCGCAATCTGGTGGAGCTCATATTTGAGCGCAAGCAGAAAATACTGGGCTCAAAACTTCGCAGCAGGCTGGTTATCTCTTTTATTGCCCTGTCTCTTGTCCCCACCATTATCCTCTTTTTTGTTGCCCTGCGCTTCCTCTCCACCTCCATGGATTACTGGTTCAATTCCAATGTGGAAGCCTCTCTGCAGGCCTCGCTCAAACTGGCCCAGTCACTCTATCACGACACGGAAAAACGGGCGGAAAACATGGGCCGCCAGGTGGCACTGCTCATGGAAAACGGCCAGGTCCGGACCGATGACATCAATGGCCTGAAACAACTCTTTGAACGCACCCTTGCCATTGCGCCGCCCGGCGCCCCCGACGGCCTGGCCCTGCTTGACGCCAGCCGGCGCAAACAACTGGAGGTCCGAGGGCCGCGCCTGCTCTCCATTGTTCTGCCGGCAACGCCGACCGAGGCTGTTCGCCTGGCCGAGGAAGAGAACAGGGCCAAAATCGTTACCGTGACAACCACCCTGGGAGAACTTGTCCAGGCCGTTGTTCCCCTGCACCTGACCGCCCCTGATCATTCTCTGTTTTTCCTGGTTACCACCCTGCTCATTCCCGCTGAAAAAATCGCCCTGATGCATACTGTTTCCCAGGGAATAACCGATTATCAACAACTGGTCATGCTCAAGGCGCCGATCAAACTCAGCCTGATTATCATGCTGCTGATCATCACCCTGTTGATTCTCTTTGGCGCCATCTGGTTCGGTTTTTATATCGCCCGGACCCTGACCGGCCCAATCAACAAACTTGCCCTGGCAACACGCAGGGTGGCGGACGGTGACCTTGATTTCACCCTGGAAAAGGAATCCGATGATGAAATGGGCCTGCTGGTGGACTCGTTTAACAAGATGACGGCTGACCTGCTTGCCGGCAACCGGGAGCTTGCCCAGGCCCATCAGGCCCTTCAGCAAAGCACCACCATTGCTGAACAGCGTCGTCAGTACCTGGAAACCATCCTCAAAAATGTTGCCGCCGGCGTTATTGCCATCAATGAAAAGTCTGTCATTACCACGGTCAATGCCTTTGCCGAACATCTGCTGGCAATCAACCCGGATGATTTTCTGGGAAAGGATTTCCATGAGGTGCTTGCCCGGTCCCATGTCATGATTCTTGAAGACTTTCTTCGGGAGCTGCACGAATCAAAAAAACATTCCATTGAACGCCATATGCGCCTGACCATCCGGCCGGGCGAGACCCTGTCCCTGCTGGTCAACGTGACCCGGATGTTCGATGACGAGGGGGCATCCATCGGCTATGTTATCGTCTTTGACAACCTGACCAACCTGGAAAAGGCGCAGCGCCTTGCCGCCTGGCAGGAGGTGGCCCGCCGTATAGCCCATGAGATCAAAAACCCGCTCACCCCGATCCAGTTATCAGCCCAAAGGCTCCGCAAGCGGTATCTCGATGCCATTGTTGACAACAAGGCCATTTTTGACCAGTGTACGGCAACAATTATTACCCAGGTTGATGAAATCAAACGACTGGTGAGTGAATTTTCCGATTTTGCCCGTATGCCGCGGGTGAGGAAGAAAAAAAGCGACCTGACGGCCATTGTCCGCGACACCCTGGTTCTCTATCGCGAGGGACATAAACACATTGAATTTTCCACTGATATTACCGCTGATATTCCCTCGTTTTCCTTTGATCCGGTCCAGATAAAACGGGTACTGATCAACCTGCTCGACAATGCGGTCGGAGTACTGGCCGAGGGCGGCAATATCCATATCACCCTTGACCGGAGTCAAGATAGCGTTATCCTGTCCGTTGCCGACACCGGACCCGGCATTGATGAACACGTCAAAACCCGGCTGTTCGAGCCCTATTTTTCAACCCGCAAATCCGGGACCGGTCTTGGCCTTGCCATCACCCATACCATTATTGCCGAACATAACGGCACCATTCTCGTGCGAGACAATGTGCCTTCAGGCACCATCTTTACGGTTGAGCTCCCGCTCAATTCCTGATAACATCGGCCGAAAATAGCGGAGACAACAAACGGATAATCCTTCCCTGTTTCATGGATTTTATAATCACCGGCCCGGGAAACCGGCCACACGCCCACCATGCCAGACAAAACCATCCTGATCATCGATGATGAAGCTCCCATCCGGGAGGCCTTGTCCGGTATTCTTGCCGATGAAGGTTTTCACTCCCTGACCGCTGCCTCGGCAGAAGAAGGTATATCCCTGCTTGCCGACAATGTTATCCCCCTGGTCCTCCTTGACATCTGGCTGCCGGGGATGGACGGCCTTGAGGCCCTGAAAGTCATAAAAAAACGTTTTGATCCGGTGGTCATTATGATCTCGGGACATGCCACCATTGAAACCGCTGTCCAGGCCACCAGGGACGGGGCCTTTGATTTTATTGAAAAGCCGCTTTCCTATGACAAGGTCATTCTCTCCATATCAAACGGTCTGCGCCTGGCCCGTCTTGAACGTGAGAACAGATTGCTGCGGGCCGCCGGACCTGAACAGAAGAGTATAACCGGCTCCAGCCCCGCTGTTCTCAGGCTTAAAGACCAGATAGAGATGGTCGCACCCACCGATGCCTCGGTCCTTATCCTGGGCGGGCACGGTACCGGCAAGGAACTTGTGGCCCAGACCATTCACCGGCTGTCACCACGCAGCAAACACCCGCTTGTTGAAGTCAACTGTGCTGCGATTCCCGATGATCTGATCGAGTCCGAGCTCTTTGGTCATGAAAAGGGCTCATTTACCGGCGCCACTGAAAAGCGGCAGGGAAAATTTGATCAGGCCAACGGCGGCACCCTGTTCCTTGATGAAATCGGCGATATGAGCCTGAAGAGCCAGGCCAAGGTTTTGCGCATCCTCCAGGAACAACGTTTTGAACGGGTGGGCGGATCAAAGACGATCCACGTCGATGTCCGGATTCTGGCGGCAACCAATAAAAACCTCAATGAGGAAATCGAGGCCGGAAATTTCCGCCCTGATCTCTTCTATCGCCTCAATGTTGTTCCCATACTGGTTCCCGATCTGGCCGAACGGCGGGAAGATATTCCGGAACTGATCAGGAGTTTTCAACTCCAGTTTCAACAAAAGGGTCTGAAGAAAAAGGAATTTTCACAGGAGACCATCAAGCTGCTCATGCAGCATGACTGGCCGGGCAACATCCGCGAATTGAAAAACATGGTGGAGCGGCTGCTCATCATGAGCCCGGAACAGATCATCCGGCCATGTGACGTGCAAATGCTCCTTGGCGGCTCCATTGACCAGACACAACAGGTGCCGGCTATCAGCGCCGATTACCAGGACCTTCCTTTCAAGGAGGCGAGAAAACGTTTTGAACATGATTATCTGAAGGCAAGGCTGATTGCAAATAATGGTAATATTTCAAAAACCGCCCAGCAGATAGGGATGGAACGAAGCCATCTCCATAAAAAGGTCAAGGCCCTGGCCATAGAGATTGAAAGTACAAAAAAGGAGTAGGAGGACATGATGATTTTCCCGGAATACCGACCACGGCGCATGCGGCGCAACAACACTCTGCGAGCAATGATCCGCGAAACCAGGCTGTCACCGTCGCAGATGATATATCCCCTGTTTGTCATGCCCGGCAGGGGCAAGAGAGAGCCGGTCCCCTCCATGCCCGGGGTGTACCGTATTTCCGTGGACCAGCTGAAACAGGAGGCCGCCGCATGCATGGAGGTCGGCATCAAATCCGTGATTCTCTTTGGCCTGCCGGAAAAAAAGGACGCTGTCGGCTCCGGGGCCTATGCCAAAAACGGGATTGTCCAGCAGGCCATCAAAGAGTTGAAAAACAGCACTCCGGAGATGAATGTCATTACCGATGTCTGCCTCTGCGAATACACCGACCACGGCCATTGCGGCTGCCTGGTCGGTCAGGAGG
>JALVAI010000368.1 GCA_027011235.1 Desulfobulbaceae bacterium | reverse complement strand
TGGAACACCGCTTGAGAACTGGGAAACTCTCTGCCGCCGGGTGGCAAATGCTGTTGCCGTGGTGGACCGCGAAGATGAACAGTATGAGTTCTTTCGGGAAAGCTTTTTTAATATGATTTATCATCTCGATTTTCTTCCCAACTCTCCCTGTCTCATGAATGCCGGCACTGATCTGGGTCAGCTGTCCGCCTGTTTTGTACTGCCGGTGGAGGACTCCATGGACGGTATCTTTACCTCCATCCGCAACGGGGCCCTTGTCCATAAAACCGGAGGCGGCACCGGCTACTCCTTTTCCCGGCTGCGTCCCAAAAATTCAGCTGTCCAGTCGACCCAGGGTGTTGCCTCCGGTCCCCTTTCCTTTGCCGCCGTGTTTGACGCGGCCACGGAAACCATCAAGCAGGGCGGCAAGCGGCGGGGCGCCAATATGGGGGTTTTGCGGGTAGACCATCCGGACATCCTGGATTTTATCCACGCCAAGGAGGATCAGAGCCGGTTCACCAATTTTAACTTCAGCGTTGCCATCACCGATCAGTTTATGCAGGCTGTTCGCGAGGACAAGGAGTATGACCTGATTGATCCATCCAACGGCAAGGTTGTGAAAACCCTGCATGCCGGCAAGGTCTTTGCGGAAATCGTTGACCTTGCCTGGCACAATGGTGAACCGGGTGTTCTCTTTATTGATGCGGCCAACCGCGGTAATTCAACCCCCCAGCTTGGGGAATTCGAGGCCACCAATCCCTGTGGTGAGCAATGGCTGTTACCCTATGAATCCTGTAATCTTGGCTCGATAAACCTTGAGCGATATGTGCGGGACGGCAAGGTGGACCGGGAGCGGCTGGCAACAACGGTCAAGCTGGCCGTTCGTTTTCTGGACAATGTCATTGACTGTAACCGGTTTCCTATTCCGGAAATCGCTGAAATGACCCAGAAAACAAGAAAGATTGGACTTGGGATCATGGGCTTGCACGACATGCTCATCCAGCTCGAGCTGCCCTATGGTTCCAAGGAGGGCCGGGTGGCTGCCGCCGATGTCATGCAGTTTATCCGTCGGGAGGCGGAAAAGGCCTCAATAGCCCTGGCCGGGAAGAAAGGAACATTTCCCGCCTATGATGCCGAGTACAACAAATATCCTGGCCGCAGAAATGCGGCCCTGACCTCCATCCAGCCGACAGGAACGGTTTCAATGATCGCCGACTGTGCCTCGGGCTGTGAGCCCTATTTTTCCATTGTTACCGAGAAAAATGTCATGGACAATGATCGGTTTCTCATGGTGAACAAACATTTTGAAGCCATTGCCCGTAAACACGGGTTTTATTCGGAAGAGCTGATGAAAAAGGTGGCGCAGTCCGGGACCGTCATCGGCCATAACGAGATTCCTGAAAAATGGCAGGAGATCTTTCGCACCGCCCAGGATATCCCGCCGGAAGACCATATCAAGATGCAGGGCGCCCTGCAGGCAAGCGGTGTTGATTCCTCGATCAGCAAGACCATCAACCTGCCCTCGGATGCCAGCAAAGATGATGTCCGCCTGGCCTATATGCTTGGTTTTGATCTCGGGTGCAAGGGATTGACCGTGTATCGTGACGGTTCCCGCGATCACCAGGTGTTGAGTACGGTCTCCAGTGACAGGAAAGAGACGGCCCTGGTTTCATCGACCGGCCTGGTGACCAAGAAGAAACTGCCGGATGTCCTCAGCGCCAAGCGGTACCGCCTCAAGGATGCCAACCGCAACACCATATATCTTATTGTCTGTTTTGATGATGATGAAAATCCCATGGAGGTGTTTGCCAAATTCCCATTTGACAAT
>JALVAI010000367.1 GCA_027011235.1 Desulfobulbaceae bacterium | reverse complement strand
GGTTTCAAAATCACCGCCAAAGGTTGTTTCCGGATAGCTTTTCACCAGGGGAAAGTAGAACCGGCCCTGGTACTCGACGATCAATGGTTTGTCATTGCTCAGGACCTCGGCGAACAGGCTGGTACCAAAGAGCAGGATAAAAATAATCAGGGAATAATAGCCGCGCCTGTTTTTCTTAAAGGCTCGCCAGCGCCTGCGTGCCAGTGTGTCCTGCCGTTGGTTTTCAATGCCCATTGTCTATTCCTGAACACGCTCAAAACTGATCCGGGGATCAACCAGCACATAGCTGAGATCCGAGAGCAGCCGGGAGATCAGCCCTATGATGGTGAAAAAATAGAGTGTGCCCAGGACAACTGGATAATCCCTGTTCAGTACCGACTGGTAGGCGAGCAGTCCCATCCCGTCAAGCGAAAAAATCGTCTCTATCAGCAGGCTGCCGGTGAAAAACGCCGAGATAAACATCCCTGGAAATCCGGTAATGATGGGAATAATGGCATTGCGGAAGACATGCTTGTACAGGACCTGCTTCTCGGACAATCCCTTGGCCCGGGCGGTCATCACATACTGCTTGCGGATCTCCTCGAGAAAGGAATTTTTCGTCAACAGGGTCATCACCGCAAGACTGCCAACCGAAGAGGCGGTAATGGGCAGCACCATGTGCCAGAGATAATCAAGGACCTTATGCAGCAGATCCATCTGCGACCAGTTATCGGAAACCAGCCCCCGCAGTGGAAAAATATGCCAGAATGAACCACCTCCAAAGAGGACGATCAGGACAATACCAAGGACAAAACCGGGTATGGCATATCCCACCAGAATAATGGTCGATGTTATCATGTCAAAACGGGACCCGTCCCGCACCGCCTTGGCGATGCCAAGGGGAATACAGACGGAATAGACGATGAGAAAGGTCCACAGTCCAAGGGACATGGAAACCGGCAGTTTTGAAATAACAAGCTGGACAACACTCTTGTGATGATAATAGGACTCGCCGAAATCAAAAACCAGGTAGGATGCCATCATGGAAAAAAAACGCTGTACCGGCGGTTTGTCAAAACCATAGAGTTTTTTCAGCTGTTCTATCCGCTCCTGGTCCAGCCCCTTGTCGCCCCGGTACAGTCCTGCGCCGGCGCCCGCCGATGCCTCGCCGCCACCCTGCCCCTGCAGACGGCTCATCATCTGGTCCACCGGTCCGCCCGGAACAAACTGGGTCACCGTAAAGGTGATGAGCATGACCCCGACCAAGGTCGGGATCATCAGCAGCAGCCTTTTGAGAATGTACCTGCTCATGCTCCCTCTTCCACCACAACAACCGAACCGCCGCGCCTGGGATCACCGACCCCGAGCCGGCCCGGAACAACAATATGGACACCGCCAAAATACATGGACTGTTCATCCCATACATTCACCCTGACCTTTTCCCGGACCGCAGCAACAGCCTCCCCCGCAAAACCGGGCTCCACCTGCAGACATTCGCCATCCCAGTGCAGCCGGGGGCTTTCAACCGCCAGCTTGTGGGGACGGCCATAATCTATGATCTGATGCAGCACCTGGGTGATGGCGGTGCGGATGCGCTTGGAGCCGCCGCTGCCAATCACCAGTTCAACCTCATCACCGGCAAGGACGAGAGACGGAGACATCATGGAACCAACCCGCTCCCCGGCCGGTGACGAGTGGAACCCATCCGGATGCAGGTCGTCCTCGCCCATCATATTGTTGAGCATAATGCCGGTTCCTGGCGCGAAATATCCGGATCCTTCACCGTTGGAACAGGTCATGGAAGCCACATTTCCCTCCCGGTCGCTGATACTGATATGGGTCGTGCCCCTGGAAAAGAGACGAATATGCGCAGCTGCCTCTTCAATCGCATCGCCGGCAAGCCAGGAGGCAAGGGCTTCCGGGGTACAGACACCCTGATCGCGCAACCTCTCAACCTCCCGCATGAGCGCTGTTAATCGCAGCAGGTGCGCACCGCTGCCCCACTCCACGTCCACATCCATTTGCTCAAGCAGGGCCAGGGAGAGGGCTATCAACGACCCACCCATGGAAGGCATCGGCCCGGTGAGCAGGGTCCGGCCACGATAGTCTGCCTGCAGTGGTTTCCGCTCAATAACCTGGTAGCCGGCAAGATCCGTGTAGGTCAACAGGCCCCCACCATGCCGCATATCCCGGTCAATCCGCGCAGCTATTTCACCCTTATAAAAATTCTCGCCCCGGTCCCGTGGTAATTCCAGCAAAAAATCGACCAGGTCAGGATTGGCAAGTATGTCATGGGGCTGCATATACCTGCCGCCCGGCTCATACAGGTTGCGGCCATACTCGGTCATGGTCATGATCGGATGCAGCAGCTGAAGAAAACCGGCCTGAAATTCATTGAGCTCATGGCCGCGGGCAAGTTCTATAGCCGGCTGCAGGACATCGGCAAGCTCCATCCGGCCAAGCCTGGTGTGAACGTGCAGCAGTCCTTTCAGGGTTCCGGGCACGGCCACCGAAGCCAGGCCTATGTTGAATTCCTGTTGGGAACCGCCAAAATCAACGCTGACCGGGAAAAAATGGGGCTCATCCCCACCCTCTCGGCCCAGACCAGGCGTATCGACAAAAAAATCAAAAAATATCTCCCTGGCCGGTGTTGAACCGCCGGCAGTGCGGGCCAGAAGAAATCCGCCGCCACCAAGGCTGGTCAATGTCTGTTCGGCAACCGCACCGGCAAAACCGGCAGCAACCGCTGCATCAAAGGCATTACCGCCGGCCTTGAGAATGTCGGCAGCGGCGGCACTGACTAAGTGATGCCCTGTTGCCGCTATGGAACGTTTATATTTCATCATGCCAATATATGTCCTGCAAGGTGGTTATCATGGTTGAAAAGCTGCCATGCTCTTTCATCATCCGCCGCTGTTTTTCAGCGCTGATTTCTCCTGTGAGCAGGGCATGGATTGCCCCAAGTCCCTGGCTGTCAAACCTGTCGAAAAAGGGCTGCAGAAGAGTAAGCAGTTCATGGACGGCCCTGCCTATCGGCTGGGTGGCTGTCGGCAGCAAGCCAAGGGGATCACAAAATCTGCCGGCCAGGCCATGCCGTGCCGCCTGCCATTTGTTGGCGCCCAGCAGCTGCGGGCTTACCGGACGCGGCATTACAATCCCCTCGACAATGGCGGCGGCAAGAGCCTGAATAATGGAGGTCAACCCCAATACCTCAACAAACCGGAGCGGAATATCACAAATTCGTATTTCGACCGTTCCAAAGGCCGGACTTGGACGGATATCCCACCAGAGATCCTTTGGTTCCCGGATAATGCCGGCACGGCAAAGCAGATCAAATTCATCGATGTATGCCTGCCAGGAACCAAGAAATCCTGCAATGCCGGCAAGAGGAAGGGCCTCGAAAAGTTTGGTCCGATAGGAACAGAGACCGGTGTCCTCACCACGAAAATAGGGTGAGGAACAACTCAGGCCAAGCAGAAGCGGCAGGTAAGCCTGGAAGACATCACAAACAGCAATGGCTGCGTCCCGATCCGAAATACCAACATGCACATGCAGGCCCTGGGAGATAAACTGACGCCCCACAAATTGCAGTTCTTCCAAAATCCGGGCATATCGGTCACCAACACTGAGCACCTGATCAGCTGGCTCGGCAAAAGGATGCAGACTGGCCGAATAGAGCAGACAGTTATGATCGGCGGCAATTTTCTCCAGCAGGGTGATGGAACGGCGGAGATCGGTATCCACCTCGCTCACTGATGCACAGACACCGGTCTGGACCTCGAGAATCGAGCGGATAAATTCAGGCGTCACCCGGTCCGCGACCGACGGCGGCACCTTGGAGAGCAGGGCCGGGGCGCGGGGAACAAGGTCCAGGGTCTGATGATCAATGATCTGAAATTCGAGCTCAACTCCAAGCGTGTACGGTCTGCTTTCGGCAAAGACGACTTCCTGCATGGGCATAACTCCAGCTACGGATTAAGCGCCCCAAGGGCGGTCCGGGCAACCTGGGCATACCAGGATGCGCCATAGGCCAGCACATCTTCATCAAAATTAAAACGACAGGAATGGGCAGGCCCCACCTTTTCATCATCCAGGCCGGCGCCGAAACGGACCATACAGCCCGGAATATGCTGTTGATAAAAGGAAAAGTCTTCCCCGCCAAGGCTTGGCATTCCCTGGGAAATAACCCCCTCCTCACCAACCACCTGCACAGCGGCTGCCCGTGCCAGTTCCGTGGACCATGGATCATTGATGACCGCAGGCAGACCGTCGAAAAATTTCAGCCTGATTCTGGCACTGCACATATCCTGCATACCACTGATCAGACGCTCAAAACCGGCAAGAATTTTTTCCCGTGTTTCCTGGTCGGCGCTGCGAACCGTGCCCTCGAGCACGGCATGCTCGGCAATAACGTTATGAACGGTGCCCGCCTCCAGCCGGCCCACTGTCACCACAGCGGCATGGGAGGGATTTATCCGTCTGGAAATAAGGGTCTGCATATTCATGACCAGATTGGCGGCCACCACAACGGAGTCAACAGCCTCGTGGGGCCGGGCCGCGTGTCCGCCCAGCCCGTGGATACCAATGGTAAAGGGATCGGTATAGGAACAGATCAGGCCCTGGTCAACGGTAATCCGGCCCAATGGGTAATGGGTGTCAATATGACCGGAGAAGATCATATCGACGCCATCTAACACCTGGTCCTCGATCATGGCGGCAGCGCCGTTTCCGGATTCTTCCCCTGGTTGAAAGAGCAAAACCACCCTGCCCGGCAGCTCCATTGTGTCAAGAAGAGCGGCTGCCCCGAGCAGCATGGCCACATGACCGTCATGGCCACAGGCATGCATAACTCCAGGTCGAGTCGAGGCAAAGGGAAGATCTGTCTTCTCGAGGATGGGCAGGGCATCCATATCGGCACGCAGGGCAACACAGACGCTATTGCCGCTATTTGCTGCTATTTCCGCCCGTATTCCCGTGCCGCCGGCAAGGCCCTGCTGATACGGTATTCCCAGCCTGTCCAATTCGTCGGCGATCAGGGATGCGGTCCGGTTTTCCTTGTATGCCAGCTCGGGATACCGATGCAGGGAACGGCGGATGTCCCGCATCCAGGTAAAAAAATCCGATGAAAGAAGTGAGGGTACCACTCTGTTACCGAATCCTTATCTCACCGACCAGGCACTGTTCTCTTTCCTCCATGGCCTGTTTCCGCTGCTGTTCAAGGTCCTCGATGTATGTTTTTTCCTGCTGTTGCAGGGCCGCGGCGGATGAATCGTTTTCCCGGGAAATGATGGGTGGCGGTTGAACAGATTGGTCGTCGTGGGCAGGGGAGATCGACACAGGGACATCGGTCTCGGAATCGAGGCGTTTCAGCAGGGTCAGCAGGCCGTCCTGAATCATGGTCGCGCTGACCAGTTCCCAGCCATCGCGTCCCTGTTCATTCAGGGTTTTTTCCACTTCCTCATCATCGATAAACCTGTCTCCGAGCAGACCGTCTTTTTGAAACTCAAAGACAATTGTTCTGTATTGCCAGCGTATCATACATTCCTTTCAGGGTTACCGTCGTCAGTATATGATGGACTTTAAAAAAATGATAAACTCGTAAAAAAACCAGACATACAGTGCATTAAACTTAAGGCTGAACAAGTTTATCGTCTTTAAACTCACCCTTGACCACCCGGCCGTCAGCATAGGTCAGTTGCCCGAAACCGTTTCTGCGACCACGCCGGAAACTGCCTTCATACACGGTGCCGTCAGGGGAGGTCAGGGTGCCATGACCATGGGGCAGGTCATCTTTAAACGAACCGGTATAGACCTTGCCATCACTGTATTTCAAGGTGCCATGACCAGAAAAATTACCATGCTGAAATTCGCCCCTGTAGGTGGAACCATCACGAAAACGATAGGTCCCCTCTCCTTCAAACTGTCCGTTCACAAATGTTCCCTTATACATGGAACCATCAGGATAGGTCAACCTACCCTGCCCCTGCCGTTGGCCGTCATGAAACATGCCCTGATAACGCCTGCCGTCAGGATAGGTGAGATCACCCTGCCCTTCCATAACCCCGTCCTTGAAAAATCCGCTGTACACACTGCCATCGGGCAAAGTAACCCTGGCCTTGCCGGAATAGGGAAGTTTATCGTGCCCACGGTAGACCAGGCCATCCTCAAGGAAGAACCTGGTTGCTGATTTTTCATGCTCGTCATCTCGAGATGATGCGGTCTTTAGAGCGGTGGTCTCTTGCCCGGGGTGAACAACTGCCTTGTTACCCGTCTTGCCAATATTCTTTTTCTGTTTATCCGCAGCGATAGTATTGACCTGGGAAACGGGTACCCCTCCCGCAAACTCTCCTTCATAGACAGTGGAATCGGCTTTTGTCAGCCTGCCGTGACCATTGAGTTGACCTGCACGGAATTCTCCCTCATAGCGACTGCCGTCGGCATAGAACAGGGTCCCCCTGCCATCTGGCTTGCCATCCTGCCAATGGCCCTTGTAGCGATCTGAATTTGCATACACCATCGTCCCCTCGCCCTGGGGCTGACCAGCGACAAAACCTCCCGTATATTTACGGCCATCGGGCCAGGTCATGGTCCCTTTGCCGGTAATGGAGCCGTGCTCGAAATGCCCTCTGTATACATGACCATCTGCATAGGTGAAGGTCCCCTGACCATGATAGCGGTCATTATG
>JALVAI010000366.1 GCA_027011235.1 Desulfobulbaceae bacterium | reverse complement strand
GCCAGATAGTGTTCAGCCGTGGCCAGATCCGGTTTTTCGACAAAGGAGGAAACCCTGTCGCCCTCGCCCCTGGCAATATAGCCATATCCGGTTTCCGGATGATCGGGAGTAATACCAAAGGTGGTCAGGTTGCCCTGCCGCGCCAGTTCGGCCGCCCGGGCAACGGCCAGGGTAAAGGCCTTGTTTTTGGTGATTAAATGATCAGCCGGCAGGACCAGCAGGACAGGATCATTTTTGGTCTGCCTGCGGGCAAAGAGCGCAGCCCCGCAGATGGCAGGGGCGGTATTGCGGCCCACGGGCTCAAGCAAGATACAATATTGGGAAAATATACCCAGTTCTTCAACCTGGGATTTGGTCAGGAAACGGTGTTCCTCACCCACCACGATGATCGGCGGCAGGATGTCGGGCAAATCGCGTACCCGTTGCAGGGTGGTCTGCAGCAGGGATTTGTTGCCGGTAAGATTTATGACCTGTTTCGGGTACAATTCCCGGGAAAGGGGCCAGAGTCGGGAGCCGGTGCCACCGGCCAGGATAACGGGTTGGATAGTCATGGTTGCTGGGATAAGATTAAGGGTATTGACGAGACAGCTTCATGGATTTTGTTTTAATCGCTGCGGATAATAGAGAGCAATTCCCGGGTCTTTTGCTCCAGGAGCTGCGGGTCGGCCCGGGTTTCCACATTCAGCCGCAGCACCGGCTCGGTATTTGACTTGCGAAGATTGAAACGATACCTGGGAAACTCCACCGAAAGGCCGTCGGTGTAATCCTTTTCTCCGTCTTTATATTGTTGTTCAACGGCCCGGATAACACCATCCGGGTCCCTGACCCGGGAGTTGATCTCGCCGCTGACCGGATAGGCGGCCATGCGCTCGTCAACCATGGCGGACAGGGGCGAGTTCCGGAGGCTCATCAGCCGGCAGACCAGCAGCCAGGGGAGCATGCCGGTATCACAATAGCCAAAATCGCGGAAATAGTGGTGGGCGGACATCTCACCACCGTATACCGCATCTGTTTCGCGCATCTTTTCCTTGATAAAGGCGTGTCCGGTTTTGGTCATGACCGGGTTGCCGCCCGCCCGGGTCACCATCTCCCTGGTGTTCCAGATCAACCGGGGATCATGGAGAATGGTTGCGCCGGGATGATCTTGAAGTATGGCAACAGCAAGCAGGCCTACAATATAATATCCTTCGATGAAGCGACCGTTTTCATCGTAGAGGAAACAGCGGTCAAAATCACCGTCCCAGGCAATGCCCAGATCAGCGCCATGTCTGCGGACGGCAGTGGCGGTTGCCTCTCTCTTTTCCGGAAGCAGCGGATTGGGGATGCCGTTTGGAAAGGTGCCGTCCGGCTCATGGTTAATGCGGATAAAGGTGAAGGGGAGATGCTCTGCCAGCAGATCGATGATCGGGCCGGCGCATCCGTTGCCGCCATTGACCACCAGGGTCAGCGGTTGCAGCTCGTCTATGTCGATAAGCGTCAACAGATGTTCTATATAGGAACTTTTGTCAAAATTTTTATGATATGTGCCGGCCCGTGATGTCCTGGCCGCTTGCACCCTGTGCCACCAGTCATCATCGGCGGCCCTGGCTGCAATTTCATTCAGACCGGAATCCCCAGAGACGGGCCGGGCGCCTTTCCGCACCAGCTTCATGCCGTTATAATCGGCCGGATTATGACTGGCCGTGACCATGATGCCGCCGTCTATACCTTGATTTTCACCGCTGAAGACCGCATAATACACCTCTTCGGTTCCGCAGAGTCCGATATCCACCACCTCCACACCCTGATCTGTAAGTGCCTGGATCATGCCTTGCGCAAGAGAAG
>JALVAI010000365.1 GCA_027011235.1 Desulfobulbaceae bacterium | reverse complement strand
GATGTAGGCAGACGATATCGACCGGGCCAGGGCATGGCGGACATATTCGGTCAGTACGTCGGTGTCCTGGGTCATGGGTGCATAGTCGGCCATGGTTTCCAGGATGGTGCGCAGGTCGCGGATGGAAACCCCTTCCCGGAGCAGATTCTGCAGGACCCGCATGATGGTACCGACATTGAGAACATTGGGCACCAGCTCTTCAACCAGCTTGGGATAGGTGCGGGCCAGGTTATCGAGCAGTTCCTGGGTCTCCTGTCTGCCAAGGAGTTCATGGGCATGCTGTTTGATGATCTCGCTGATATGGGTGGCCATGACCGTGGTGCAGTCAACAACGGTGTACCCCGCGATCTCGGCCTGTTCGCGCTGGCTTTCGGTCACCCAGATGGCGGGCAGACCGAATGCCGGTTCTTCGGTGGGGATTCCCTTGATGGTTTCGGTGACCGTGCCGGGGTCCATGGCCATGTAATAGCCGGGCATCATTTCCGCGGTTGCGATCTGAACACCCTTCAGACTGATGACATACTGGTTGGGACTGAGCTGCAGATTGTCCTTGATATGAATGGGAGGCACGATAAAGCCCATACTGAGGGCAAACTGTTTGCGAATGGACTGGATCCGCGCCAGCAGTTCCCCATCCTGGCTTGCATCGACAAAGGGGATAAGCCCGTAGCCGACTTCAAGTTCCAGCAGATCGACATTAAGAAGCTGTTCATAATCCTCTTCCGGAGCGCTCACTGGTTCAGTCGGTTCGGCAAGGCTCTCGGCCGCCGCCTTTTCCCGGTCGGCCCGGTCGAGTCTGTAGGCGACAAAGGCAAGGGCGGATGCCAGGATGAGGAAGGGTATGACCGGCAGACCCGGTATCAGGGCAAAGAGAAGCAGGATGCCGGCAACGATCCACAGCGCCTTACTGTACCTGAGGAACTGTTTCTTGATTTCGTCCCCGAAATTTTCCTTGCCGCCGGAACGGGTGACCAGCATACCTGCCGCCGTGGAGATAATCAGGGCGGGAAGCTGGCCAACCAGACCGTCACCAATGGTGAGAATGGTGTAGTTCTGGGCGGCCTCTGCCATGGGCATCCCCTTTTGCATGACCCCGATAACAAAGCCGGCGCCAATGTTGATCAGGGTAATGATGATACCGGCAATGGCATCGCCGCGAACGAATTTGGAGGCACCGTCCATGGCGCCGTGAAATGTGGCCTCATCCGCTATTTCCTCGCGTCGTTTCCGTGCCTCCGCCTCATCGATAAGGCCGGCGTTCAGGTCAGCGTCAATGGCCATCTGTTTTCCCGGCATGGCATCCAGGGTGAAACGGGCGGCAACTTCGGCAATTCGGCCGGCGCCCTTGGTGATGACGATAAAGTTAATGATGACCAGGATAATAAAAATGACCATGCCGACGACATAGGAACCACCGACCACAAACTGGCCAAAGGCCTCGATCACGGAACCGGCGGCGTTCATACCCTCGTTGCCGTGCAGGAGGATCAGCCGGGTCGAGGCCACGTTGAGCGACAGGCGAAACAGGGTGGTTGCCAGCAGCAGGGAAGGGAAGATGGAAAATTCCACCGCCTTGTCCGTATACAGACTGATGATGAGAATGAGAATGGCCAGGGTGATGTTGAGCGCCAGGCAGATATCAAGAATCATGGGCGGCAGGGGAATGATCATCAGCAGCAGAATGCCGATGATGCCGAACGAGGCCCATACATCACTGCGGGTAGCCAGTTCCTTCCAGTCTATCCGGCTGAGCAGCGGTTGTGTCTGTGTGGTCGTTGTTTCCATTCCCTGTTATTCGTCCTGCCGCCCGGCAGGCGCAGGTCGTGTTCCCTTGAGCGAGTAGACATAGGCCAGTATTTCCGCCACCGCCCGAAACAGTTCTTCGGGTATGGACTGACCCAGTTCAACCTTTGAATGCAATAATCTTGCCACGGGTGGGTTTTCCACCAGGGGAATATCGTGTTCGAGGGCGATTTCCCGGATTCTTGCCGCTATCAGATGCTGGCCTTTTGCCAGAACAACAGGGGCATCCATGGTGGCGTTGTCATACCTGACGGCAACGGCAATCCGGGTCGGGTTGGTGATGACCACGTCGGCATCGGGTACTGCCGCCATCATGCGGCTGCGGGCCATTTCCTGCTGAATGGCACGGATTTTTGACTTGATGTGCGGGTCACCCTCGGTGTCCTTGTGTTCTTCCTTCTGCTCCTGTTTGGTCATCTTCATCTTTTCTTCCATCTCCCAGCGCACAAATCCGTAATCCAGGACAGCCAGGAAAATCATGATGCCGGCGACCTTCATCATGATAAGGGTGGAGGTCCTGCCGAGAAAATGCAGGAACTGTTGCAGGGGCATTTCTATCAACACCAGGGCATCGTCAAATTCACCCTGGACCGTACGGAATGCAATCCAGGCAACAAGAAGAACTTTCAGTAATGATTTTATAATTTCAACAAGAGATCGTTTGGAGATGAACCGGCCCATGCCCTTGATCGGATCGAGCTTGCTCAGGTCAGGGACCAGGGGTTGACCGGTGAACAGCCAGCCGATCTGCATGACCGTGGCCAGAAAACCGGTGATCATGGCTACAACAAAAAGGGGCAGCATGAGCAGGGCCAGGTTTTTAAAGAGAAAGAGAACCAGCTGCATGAGGGCCGGTGGCGTGATCGGATACTGGCAGCACCGGCCCCACATGGAAATGAGCAGCCGGGTGAGATCGCGCCAGAAGTAGGGAGCAAAAAACATCCAGAAGGCCAGCAGGATGGTGAACATGGCAGCGGTCTGCACCTCTTTGCTCTGCGCAACCTGGCCTTTTTTTCTGAAATCGGCACGTCGTTTCGCCGACGCTTCTTCTGTGCGTTCGCCGCCGGGGGTATCTTCCGCCATGGTTTATCCGAAAATAAGGTTACGCATGTTGTTGCATGTGCTGTAGGAGCGGATTTATCCGCGAATAGAGCTCACCTGATTACCTGGATAACCATGAAAATTTCGCGGCTGAAGCCGCTCCTACGGCCTTTGGTTGTGGGTAAAACCCGCCTTAAACGTAACCTGTTGATTTACATTGTTTGTTGTGCCGTTAAGGCATGCTGGTTTATTGCAAGACAATGATTTGACCAGGACCGGTTTGAGGTCGTGGTCATTGATCAACAGGGAAAAAGGGTTGCCCTGGCGATGCAAGGCACAGACCTGTTTGTACAGGCTGGAGCTTTTCCTGTAACAAATGAATACAACTGTAAAATTTAATGGATTTTTTGATGGAATCAGAGCATCCGGAATAAGCGGTAAAAGTTGGCCCCCATGGTGTCAAATTCCCGACTCAACATGAACGGCAGGATGTGCAGGGTCAGGCCGATAACGAGCAGGGAGATACCGATGTTCATGGGAAAGGAGAGCAAGAAGACGTTGAGCTGGGGAAAAACCCGGGCCAGTATGCCAAGCACCAGGTTGGAGATAAGGAGCAGGGCCAGTACCGGGGCGCTGAGGGTGACCGAAAGCAGGAACATGTGGCCAGCCAGGTCCATGAGCAGGGGCACCGCCTGCCCGGAAAGGTTGAGAGTGCCGGGGGGCAGGAGGATGTATGAGTCAATAATGACCTTGAAAAAGATATGGTGCAGGTTAAGGGCCAGAAAGATCAATATGGCGATAATGTTGGAGAATTGACTCATGATGGACAACTGCTGGGTTGTCTGTGGGTCAAAGATATTGGCGGCGGCAAAGCCCATCTGGTATCCGATGATGGTGCCGCCAAAGCTGACAGCGGTAAAGATGAGCCTGGCAACCAGGCCGAGCAGCAGGCCGATCAGCACCTCATTGAGCATGATCAGGGAAAACTGAATGAGTGAAAAATGGATCTGCGGCGTCTGTTTTGCCATCAGCGGAAAGAGCAGCAGGGCAGTGGCAAAGGCCAGTCCGATCCTGACCTGGGGCGGGGCCTGGCGGCTGTTGATCACCGGGATCGCGGCCAGGATGGCCATGACCCGGGAGAAGCAGAGGAGAAAGGTCTGGAACTGTTCTATGGGGACCAGTTGAATATCCACGGCAATTTGTTTTCTAACCGCATATCAGCGGCCAATGGTGGCGATGGATGATATGATGCCGGTTGAAAAGGTGATCATCAGGTTCATCAGCCAGGGCCCGAAAATCAGCAGGGTGACAAAGACGACCACGATTTTTGGAATAAAGGTCATGGTCTGTTCATTGATCTGGGTTGCGGCCTGAAAGATACTGATAATCAGGCCGATGACCATGGCGGCAATGAGCATGGGCGCTGAACCGAGTAAAACGGTTTCAACGGCCTTGCGACCGATATGAACAACATCTTCTGGGGTCATGATCTCTGGGCCTCAGTATTCATGGTTGTTGTTTTTTCCTTGATTCCACGGATTAAACAGTTGAACCCCGGATATTTCCATATCAGATGTGTTTCTTGTGACCACGGTGAGATGATGGGTCAATCCAATGGCGGCAATTTGTCCGTCAATGGTTGGCATGCCTTTTCCCGCCGCCTCTGATAATGCCTGAATTTTTCCCCACCTAGCTGCCGCTCGCAGATCAAAATCCATGATTCTCCGGTCAAATCGCTCTCGCAGTTCGAAATTGACCCAATAATGGAGTTGCTCTTTTTTTCTGCTTTTGGGCAGTTTTTCAATGCCTTTGTGTATTTCGCCAAAGGTAAGAACGCTGAGAAATAATCTGCTTTCCTCTGTAGCCGCCACCCAGGCGGCAAGTTTTTCATGCGGCCGTTTTTTAATCAATTCCGAGATAACGCATGTATCCAGGAGATAGTTCATAATTCCATATCCCGTGGCAGGTCTTTTTTTCGTGTCAGGTCAATGTCTGCATGAGCAAGGGGAGAGTTCCGGAAAAATGTGACCAGACTGTTTTTTGGCCGCGTTAATTTTTTATATTCCTCGACCGAGAGTACAACCACGGTATCCTTTCCATGTTTGGTCACCACTTGCGGACCGCTGCGCTGCGCCTTTTTTACCAGGTTGCTGAACTTGTTCTTTGCCTCCTGGAGCTGCCAATGATTTTCCATTTCGTACACCCCATGATAGAAATTTTGTCCAGTCTGTCTAGATGGTACTGTAGGCTGTCCAAGGTGTCAACGTTTGTAAATTACTGTTGGGCAGCAGAGTAGCAACCTTAAGCATTGTCTGGACTTTTTACGAGTTCATCACAAAAGCGAAATTGAAAATGGTGCAGCCGGTATCCGGCAATTTCTCAGCCAAAGCTCTTCATCAGGGAGCCGACGACCAGGTGCCAGCCGTCAACCAGGACAAAGAGTAGCAGCTTGAAGGGCAGGGAGATGATGATGGGAGGCAGCATCATCATACCCATGGACATCAAAACCGAGGCCACGATCATGTCTATGACCAGAAAGGGAATATAGATCATAAATCCCATCTGAAAGGCCAGCTTCAGCTCCGAGAGCATAAAGGCCGGAATAAGGATGGTGGTCGAAATATCCTTGCGGTTGGCCGGTTGTTTTTCCTTGGTAATGTCGATCAGCAGCTGCAGTTCATTTTCCTGGACCTGGGAGAACATGAATTCCCGCATGGCGCCGATTGTGTTGTCAAGGGCCACCTTTTCGGTAATTTTTTTGTTCATGTAGGGCTGCAGGGCCGTGTCGTTGATCTTGTTAAAGACCGGCGACATGACAAAAAAGGTCAAAAACAGGGACAGGCCGATAATGATCTGGTTTGGCGGCATGTTCTGGGTGCCCATGGCCTGGCGGACAAACCCCAGGACAATGACGATGCGGGTAAAGGCCGTGGTCATCAGCAGGATGGCCGGGGCAATGGAGAGGATGGTGAGAACGAACAATACCTGCAGGACTGTGGAGACCTCCTGCGGTCCGGCCGCCTCTTTGACGCCAAAGGTTACTGTGGGCAGGGAAACGGCATGGGCCATGACCGGGAGGAAGAGCAGTGATACAATAAGAAAAAAAGCTCGTTTCATTGTTCTTTTTCCTGGTGCAGCAGGGCGGCAAAATCAGGGCTGTCCGTGTCCGGAAATCGATTCGTTTTTTGCTTGGAAAGATCGGCCAGCAGGTTGATGCGGCCGGAACCAATACCGAGAAGAAGCTGTTTCCCCTCTACCTCCACCAGGGCCAGTGTGGTTTTCGGCATGATATGGCGAAGTTCGACCAGGTTGATCCTGCCGCTGCCGCGCCTGCCGACACCAAACCGTTTTCTGCTGAGCGCGTAGAGCACCAGGATGATGCCAATGACCACAAGCAGCGCCCATACTGTTTGTAAAAAAGCGGAGCCCAAGCTGACGGGCGGGGCTGTTGCGGCAAGGGCAGGAGAGGAGGCAGCGATCAGGGCCGAAATCGCCATGGTAACCATCGACAAAGACATTATGCCTTATCCGAGCCTGGCAATGCGGTCTGACTGGCTGACGACCTCGGTCAACTTGATGCCGAACTTGTCACCGACTTTAACTGCCTCGCCCCTGGCGATAAGGCGGGAGTTGACATACAGATCCAGGGGGTCGCCGGAAAATTTATCCAGTTCGACCACATAGCCTTCGCCCATCTGCAGTAGATCTTTGAGCAGAATGCGGGCCCGTCCCACTTCCACCGAAACCTGAAGGGGCACATCAAAGAGAAATTCAAGGTCCCGGCAGTTGTCCTGAGACTCCTGGGGTTGAATCGTTTCCGTTTGTGGGGCGCTGGTTTCTTCAAGCAGTTCTGCAGTCTCCTCGGGCTGCAGGGTATCACCGCTGGTAACGGCTTCTGTGTTTTCACTGGTTTCCATACTGTTCTCCTGTCGTATTGCCCAGTGACCCGGTTATGTGGAAGGCCTTCTTGCCGTCGCGTTCACCGGGCACGGCGGAAAATTTTCGTTTATCTTCAACAAGTATATCGAGGGGGCGGTCCGGATCATAGCCAAGATCAATGATGTCGCCCTCTTTGAGATTGATGATTTCCCGAATGCTGAGGGTAAGGGTGCCGGATCGTGCCGTCAGCAGAAAGGGCATCTCCAGGGCTTCTTTTGCAAAGGTGCTGCCCCATGTATAGGAGGCATGGGTAACGGATACTATTTCCTTGAATTTTTCCCGGATCGGTTCCAGGGTGAGGTAGGGGATGATCATCCGCAGCTTTCCGGCCTGCTCGCTGCCGGCCCTGATCTGGAAGGTGGTGACCAGTACCTCGGTTTCGGCGTCAACGATATTGACAAGGCGGAAATTGTTCTCCGCCTTGATCAGGGCCGGTTTTATGGCTGCCACCGGGGCCATGGCCTTGCTCAGATCGGCGCAGATGCCGGTCATGGTGGTTTTCAGGACGTTGATTTCAATCGGGGTCAGATTGCGATCAAGGGCCAGCAGCTCATTGGCGTGCGAAGAGCCGAGCATGATTTCCAGCAAGGTAAAGGCGAGCAGGTTGTCAAAGTGAAACAGACAGCCGTACTTGAGCGGATCGGTTGAATAGATACCAATGGCGCCCTTATTGTTCAGCGCCAGCAGGCTGTTCTGAAAATTATCGGTGACAATTTCCTCGCGTTCAGCCTGAAAGGTCCGTTGCAGGGTGTTGGTCAGGGAGGTGCCGAAATTGCGGGCGAAAACGTCAAGAACGATATCCAGGTTGGGGATACGCATCTCGCCGCTGGTCTCATCCCGGTTGTATAACCCAAAGAGATCAATTTCCTTGGCAATGCGGGGAATTCCGTGCCCTGGACCCTGGTCATCAATGGCATCGACATTGATGGCGCCTTCCCTGATTGCCGACAGCAGATCGGCTATTTCTTCCTTGGTAAGAATCGGTTCCACAATGATCCCGGTTTATTGCACGACAAAGTCGGTCAGATAGACGTGCTTGACCCGACCGGTTGTTAAAAATGAATTGATTTTACTCTTGATCTCGGCCTTGAGCTGTTTCTTCCCCTGCAGGTCCTGGAGCTCTTCAAAGGTCTTGTTACCGATCAGCAGCAGGACCGCGTCCCGGATTTGCGGCATGCGTTTGTTGACCTCCTCCTGCGCCGCCTCGTCGTTGAGTTCAAGGGTCAGCGAGGCCTTGACGTAATGGGTTCCGTCCTCACTGATGATATTGACGATGAATTCCTTGATATCCACCATCGGACCTATGTCCGCCTCTTCTTTTGCCGGCGGCTGGACCATTTCGACCTGCTCGTTTTTCGGTTCTTCTTCAGGAGGTGGTTTTTTCAGGAACAGAAAGTAGACTGCGGCACCGGCGCCGGCAAGCAGGATAACCGCCGCCGCAATGATAATAATCAGCTTTTTTTTTCCGCCACCGCCGCCTTCTTCGGGCTGGGCTTCTTTTCCTTTGTCTTTATCTTTTGCCATAAAATACTCCCGTGGTGGTGCCGCTAAAAGGGTATTGGTGGACGCTGTTGCCGGGCCTGCGCCGGTATTTTATTGCTTCGCAGGACAAAGTCGACCCGTCTGTTTTTTGCCTTGTTTTCCTCTGTCGTGTTAGGAGCGACCGGCCTGGTGGCGCCGTAGCCGACGGCGGACATCCTGTCCATGGCAAAGAGGTGGCCCCGATGATAGAAGCGCATGACCGACACGGCCCTGGCCACGGAAATGTCCCAATTGGACATATGCGAGTTTTTAACAGGCGTGTTGTCGGTATGCCCTTCAATGCGCATGAGCATGGGTAATGGCCGGACGATGTCGGCGATTTTACGTAGAAGAGGATAACTTGCCGGATTGAGCCGGGTCTGACCCGGTCCAAACAACACCGAGTCATGGATGCGCAGGATGATGGTATCCTTGTCTTTGCGCAACAGTTCAACTTGGTCGTTGATTTTGTTGAGCTGCAGGTCGGTTTTTATCCGCTTGTAATATTTGCTGACCGTCTCCTGGGGGATGGGACTGAACTTTGCCTTGGGCGGCGAGGGCAGGATCGGCAGGCTGTATTTTTTGGGTGCGGCTGTAGTGCGCCAGCCAAAGGCATCTTTGATGGAGGTCTTTGCCTGGACGAATTTCACCGGGTCTGTGCTGGCCATGGAGAGCAGGAGAACAAAAAAGGTCAGCAGCAGGGTAACCAGGTCACTGAATGTGGTCATCCACATCGGGGCGCCGGCCGGGCATTCCGGTTCCTGTTCAGCCATTTCGGGACTCCTTACTTGTTAAAAACAGATTCACGCAGTTTGGGAGCAATAAAGGCATGCAGCTTCTGCTCCATGACCCGTGGGTTTTCACCTGAGAGAATAGAGCCCATTCCCTCGACAATGATTGTTTTCTGCAGCAGTTCGGTCTTGGACCGGGTTTTCAGCTTGCCGGCTATGGGAAGGAAAATGATATTGGCAAGGACTGCTCCGTAAAAGGTTGTCAACAGGGCAACGGCCATGGCCGGGCCAATGGACGAGGGGTCGCTCATATTCTGGAGCATCTGCACAAGGCCGATCAGGGTGCCGACCATTCCCATGGCCGGGGAAATGGCGCCGAGAGACTCAAAGATGGAAACGCCGAGGGAATGACGCTGGGCAATATAATCGATTTCCGTGTTGAGCATGGCCTTGAGGTCTTCGGGCTCCTGTCCATCCACAGCCATCTGCAAGGCCTTGACCAGAAAGGAGTCTTCAATGGAATCAATGGAGCCCTGCAGGGAGAGGATGCCCTCTTTTCGTGCCTTGTTGGCAAATTCCATGAGCTGCGCAAGCAGGGCATTGGTGTTGACTTCCTTATAGAGAATGGCCTTTTTGGCTATATTGACGGCGCTGAGGACATCTCCAAGGGGAAAGTTCACCAGGGCAACACCGGCTGTGCCGCCAAAAACGATGAGCATGGACGGAACATCGATAAAAATGGACAGGGAACCACCCTGGAGGATGGCCATGAGCATGAGACCAAATGAAGCCGCCAGCCCTATAATTGTTGCAAGATCCACGTGTTGAGCCTGTGTTCAGGTATTGTTTAATTTTTCAATAAAAATATGGTCAAGGAGTACTGTTTCGTTCCTGTGTTAAGTGTACATGTTGAAAAGGCGGTGTGTCAAAAAGAACTTTGCAAGTTAAGTGCCGGATATTTTTTTATTGCCTTGTTCGGCCGAGACCAGGGATAAAGAAGATGAAAAAAAACAGTGGTTCCTGAAGGTTTGGGTTGCCCACAGAGCAGTGAAGCGGGAAAGGTGTTCCTGTTGTATACCACACAACATGTGTGGTGCGGCAAATTTTTCGGAAAAACCAGCATGGCTGGACCATATTTTACCGCTCCAGCCACAGCGAATGATGAAAATAGTCTGAAACGACACAGCTGCGTGGATTATTTTCGGATAAACCAGCATGGCTGGACCATATTTTACCGCTCCAGCCACAACAGATAAGCGTAGACTTCAAATGATGAAAATAGTCTGAAACGGCACAGCTCTGTGAACTATTTTCGGACAAAAAAAGCCGTTTTACCGGAGTCGGTAAAACGGCTGCGAGACAAAATTTTGACTTTCTTTACCGTTTCAGGTTGATCAGCTCGCCCAACAGTTCATCGACCGTGGAAATTATCTTGGAGTTGGCCTGAAAACCACGCTGGGCAGTGATCATTTTGACGAATTCCTGACCCATGTCAACGTTGGACTGTTCCAGGGAGTTGGTGAAAATTTTTCCCAGTTCCGGTCCTGGGAGCCCGACCCTGGCGGTGCCTGAATCAGTGGTTGCCGTGTACAGGTTGGACCCTGCCAGTTCCAGGCCATTGGGATTTTTGAACTTGCCCAGGACCAGGGTGGCAATGTTGACCTGGGTGCCGTTTGAATAGGAGGCAACGACCGTGCCTTCACTGTTGATGGCAACGTTGGTCAGGTTGCCGGCCCCGAACCCGTCCTGATTCTGACCGATTACCTTGGATTCACTGTCAAACTGGGTACAGTCAAATTTAAGCGCAACAGCCTGGTTTGTCTCCGATCCGTTTCCCCAGTCGGCAATGGTGATGTTTTCTATAACCGGGTCCGGTTTACCATCGCCATCGGTGTCGGGCAGGTGTCCTTCGGCATCAAAGGTCAATCCGCCAAGGGCCTGATACGTCGCTGGATCGCCGTCAATGGTATAGCCGGTTCCCCATTGATTGTTTGCCGCATCCTCGAGCCGCCAGTAAACGGACAGCAGGTGGGGATCGCCAAGGGAATCAAAGACCTGGGATGAGGCCTGCAGATTATAAGTCGTCCGGTCCGCCGGGTCGATGGCGCCGGCGCCAAGCTCATTGGCGCTGGCATCAAGGTTGGTGGTAAAGATCATCTCCGATGTTTTTCTGGCCTCGACCAGACCGGTGTTTTTGACCTGGATGTCTGTTGGATCTCCGGGCGCCAGATCGCCGGTAAGCGGGTCAAAGAGCTTGCCCTGGACCCGGAATCCCTCGGGGTTGACAAGATAACCGTCCTCGTTAAACCTGAAGGCGCCGGCCCTGGTATAGAGAGGGGTATCATTGCCCGGTTCCTTGACGATAAAAAAACCGTCTCCCTCGATGGCAACATCGGTATCCGATGCCGTGGTTTCAAAGGTCCCCTGGGAAAAGACATTGTCAATGGTGGACAGGCCGACACCGCGACCGACCTGGGACGTTCCGCCGGAGCCGAAGACCGTGCTGGAGAGCAGGTCGGAAAAAACTGTCCTGGCTCCTTTGAAGCCTATGGTATTTGTATTGGCCAGGTTATTTCCTATAACACTCATGGCCTGGGAGTTGGTGTTGAGTCCACTGACTCCGCTAAACATGGCACTTTGGATGCCCATGGCAACCTCCTGGGTGGTTCCTTATATTTTTTTATTCGAAAATAGCCCGCGTAGCTGTGTTCTTTTGGACTATTTTCATCATTTGAAGTCTACGTTTATCTGTTGTGGCTGTGGCCTGAAATTATAGTCACAAGCCATGCTGGTTTATTCGCAAACAGGATTACGCATCTTTTTATGTGTTACCTGTCATCAATGTACCGGCAACGGCTTATCCGTTGTTCAGTGAGTCTGCCGCATCTTCCACGCTCTGGACGGCAGAGGCGGCCTCACCAACTATTTCCGCACCATCCGTTGAGTTGGTGGAGGCGTTTTCCTCACTGTTTTCCGTATCGGTCGTATTGTCGTCATTCTTTAGGCCGCTTTCCGAAGAATTCGCTTCATAGACTCCTTGGATATCAGCCATGGAGAATTCTCCCACATCCGTGATCAGGACGGCGCCGCCATCACCAAGATCAACACCGGTCACATCGGCCCTGACCAGGGGCGAAACGCCAACGGTTTCACCTTCGGCGCTGCTTTTGGACTCGATGACAATGGAGTACTTGCCCGGAGGCAGGTGTTCCCCGTTTTCATCCACTCCCTGCCAGGTAATAAAATGGTTGCCGGTGGTGAGTTCATTCGGATGCAGGGTCGCTACCCGTTGACCGGCTTCATCCTGGATGTGAATCTGGATTTCGGATGCTGTGCCGTCTACCTTGTAGCCGATTTGGGCCGTGTCCTCTCCAAGCTGGAAGGAAGATCCCTCCACCAGCACCTCTTTGCCAATCATGGAAAGGGCGGAGAGTCGTTCCGAGTTGTTCTGACTTTCAGCCAGCCTGTCCATGGAATCATTGAGATTAAAGAGTTGTTCCAGCTGACTGTAATTGGCCAGTTGGGCGGTAAACTCGGTCGGGTCAGACGGGTTGAGCGGATCCTGATTCTGGAGTTGCGCCACCAGCAGGGTGAGAAAGTCATCCTGGCCCAGGGTCTGTTTTTTGCCGTCTGCTTTCTCGTTTTTGTCAGCCGCTGTTTTTACCTTGGCTGCTTGATCGGCAGCGGTATATCCCTGTGATATTCCTGGTACGTATGTCATGGTCGCATTCCTTTAGATGTGCACGCTCAGGTTTTGGTCCGAAGCAACAGACAGGGGTATCTCCTGGTCTTCCTCCGGGAGAGCAAAACCTGTTCGTCCGTTGTTTGATTGACCGGGACTCTTGAATTGCCTCCTGGTAAACTGTTCCTGGAACAGTTGACTGTTGCCGCCATCGGTCGCAACACTGACCTGCATGTGTTCAAGGTTCATCCCCTGTTGCTGCAGGGCCTCCCTGAGCCGGGGCAGGTTACGGTCAAGAATGTCCTGGACCTGTGGATTCTGGGCGGTTATGTGGGCCTTGATATTGTCCTGTTCCACTTTGATTTCCATCCGCAGTTCACCAAGTTCGGCCGGATGAAGTCTTATGGTGACTGTTCCCGATTCCAGAGAGCGATTGACGGCAAAATGTCCCGTAACCTGATCGATAATCTGACTGTGCGGGATTTCGATGCCGGAAGGGAGATGCAGGGTCAATGATCCTGAGCTGTCCTGGCCGGATACCTGGCCGGTCTGGGCGCTCGTCTGGTCAAGCGAGAAAACCAGCGGTACATCCTGCCCATTCTGATTGGCCACCATTTGCAGATCCGGGGTCTGCATGGAATTTTTCGCTGCTCCCTGATCACCTTGTCCGGTTTGCTGTTTATTGCCGGCAGCTGCATCGGAATCGGGAATTGTTGTCGCTCCTGGTAGATTGGAATGAATATAATTGGAGTTGGCGTCCTGGGGCATGGCCGGCGCTTCCAGTCCTGTACCAGGGGTTCCATGGGCCTGGGCGATATTCTGATCATTGGCAGGAGATACCTGTGATTGCACGGCCTGGGCCGTCAGGGTCATGCCGGGTGTTCCCTGTTGTGTCTGGGAAAATTTTCCGTTTTTACCCTGGTCTGCTTCCGTCGTGTAGTTGAACCTGGCCTGCCAATGCTCAACAACAAAGGGTTTCTGCCCTGTGCCTGTTTGTTCCTGCGGGCCTGTTTCCTTAGTCTGGGCGGCGGATGCATTGTCCTGTTCACCTGTGACCTTGCCCAGAACTGCGGCAACTATCGATTCCCTGTCCCGAACAGATGCGGACAAACCGGTATCCTGTATAGGAGTGGAATTATCAACCTTGAGGATGATCGGAATTTCAGTATCTGCCGCTGTTGTCTGGGGAACGGACTGGGAATTGCGTTCTACCTGTTGCAGCAGGTCATTGCTGTTCCCGTTGCCCTGTTCACTGTCACCTTTTCCATGTTCCAAATGGTCGGTATGCGATGTTTGGCCGGATTCAGTTTTTTCTGTCTTGTGGGCATGGGCGCTGTTTTCATCCGAGGCATGGTGGGTGACTCCGGCTTTTTTATCATGATCGCTGCCGGTGTTCCCTTTTCCTTTTGCCTCGTGTCCGGGTTTGTCGGCACGTTTACGTGCTTTATCGAGATGTTGACTGAAATGGTCGCTGCCGCTTTGATGAGCTGCCGGAGGGGCGGCTGGTGGAGCGGCCGGCTGAGGGGCAACCGGTATGGCTTGCATTGCTTGCATTGATAAATCCTTTGTAAAAAAACCTTTGAAAAAAAAACGTTACTTCAAGTCTTGAACCTTTGTGGAGCAAAGCGCCACCTTCACTTAAGGCCACTTTGAAAAATTGCCGCCTGAACTCTGCCTCACAGAAAAATAAAAAATAAAATAAAAAATGCTCACATCTGTCTAATATGCTGCGTTTTTTAATTTTTCTGTTCCTTGACCTCGAACGAAAATTCTAATTTTTCAAGGCACCCTTAAGCGAGGAAAAGGCGGTGGTAAGCTGAGCTGCCTTGTCCCTGTCCATATTGTTGAGTATCTTTGCCGCTGCCTTGGTTTTCATGTCCGCAAGGAGACTGACGGCCAGCTTCTGATCAAGGGTGCTGATGATGGCGGCTGCCTTGTCCGGGGACATTTTTGCGTACATTTTACTGAGATCACGTATTCTTTTTTGTTCGCGGGCATCTTTTTGGGCCAGGAGTTTCTTGATTTCCTGTCTGATTGTTTCAAGCTGGGCAAGTTTCTTATCGACCTCGGCCTCCAATCTCTTTAGTTCCTTTTTCCGATTTGCCAACTCCTTACGCTCTTTTTGGATATTCCTGCGTTCGTCTTGCAAGGCCTGCAGGACTCTGCGCTGCTCAACCGAAGAGAATACCGGCGCATCAGGTGTGTTTGTAGCCGGCCCGGCAGCATGAGGTTTCTTCGGATCCGTCTTGTTGTCTGCGCCATGAACCAGGGGCGGCAAACAGAACAACAGGAGAACCAGGGCGGAAATAAGGCGTTTCATGGGAATCGAATCAGCTTTTTTTGTTTGTCTGTTGTGGCCGCGGGACGCTAAAATATGATCCGGACATGAGGGGGCAGTCATACTATTCTCAACGATCATGTCGTAAGACGGCAATTTCATCAAGCATGGCGGCCTCCTGATGTTCTATAAATTTTTTATAGGCCATATTTTGCCTTTGCTTGAGTTTTTCCAGTCCTTTTTTTTCCTGACTGGCATGGAGCAGTCGCCTGCGTCTGCGTGCGACCTCCTCCTGCTGCCGGGAGAGTTTTTCCTGCAGTTCCATCACTTTTTCCTGCTCCAGGTGAATCCTGTTTTCATAAAGCAGCAATCGGTCGCTGGTGGTGCCTTCTGTCTTTTCCCGTTCCAGATCAGCGTATAAAGTTGCCATGACCTGTTTTGCCGCTTCCAGCTGGCCGCGTATTTCCGTCTCTTTTTTTTGGCTGATAAACAGCTTTTGTCTGGCCTCATCCTCGAGCTGTTTGCGGTAGCGCAGGACCGGTTCCATGGAAAACGGTTTCATGCCTCGGCCTCATCGGGTTGCGGATTTTTTCTCCGGTCCACATTCCGCCGCCCCGGCCGCCTGCGGTCACCACCCTTGCGGTCGCTGACCAGAATGCCAAGGTCGCGGATAGTCTCTTCAAGAGAGGCTGATTCGTTAAAGCCCTGGCAGAGAAATTTGTTGATGGCATCGATTTTGGAAATGGCATAATCGATTTTTTTATTGGAGCCTGCGGCATAGGCCCCGATATTGATCAGGTCTTCCGATTCACGGTACACGGCCATGACACTTCTCGCCTTGCCGGCCAGTTGCATGTGGCGCGGGCTTACGATATCCCGCATAACCCGGCTGGTTGACATCATGACGTCAATGGCCGGGTAGTGGTTTTTTGCCGCAATATCACGGGAAAGCACAATATGACCATCAAGGATTGAGCGGACGGAATCGGCAACCGGTTCCGTGAGGTCGTCGCCGTCGACCAGGACGGTATACAGGCCGGTAATGGACCCCTTGCCCTCGAAGTTGCCCGCCCGTTCAAGGAGCTTGGGTAGGGTGGCGAAAACCGAAGGCGTGTAGCCCTTGGTGGTTGGCGGTTCTCCTACGGCCAGCCCTATCTCCCGCATGGCCATGGCAAAGCGGGTCACCGAATCCATCATCAGAAGAACGTTTTTTCCCTGGTTACAGAAATATTCGGCAATGGCAGTGGCGACAAAGGCCCCGCGCATGCGCAGCAGAGGCGACTGGTCCGAGGTAACAACAACGATGATGGAGCGTTTAAGTCCTTCTTCACCAAGATCACGCTCGATAAATTCCCGGACTTCGCGTCCGCGTTCTCCGATCAGGGCAATGACGTTGATGTCCGCCTTGGCATATTTGGCCATCATGCCGAGAAGAACACTTTTCCCGACCCCTGATCCGGCCATGATGCCCATTCTCTGGCCGATACCGCAGGTGAGCAGGGCATTGATGGCCCGAATGCCGAGATCAAGAGGTTTTTCAATCTTCTGACGCTGCATCGGGCTTGGCGGCAGGCTGTAGAGAGGGGTTGACGCTTCCAGGTGCAGGGGCGGGCCCTCATCCAGGACCTGTTCCATGCCGTCGATGACCCGGCCTAGCAGAGCCTCGCCGACCCGGATGGAAGCGCTTTCCCTGATAACGCGGATGAGGCTGCCCGGACCCAATCCCCGCAATTCGCCAAGGGGCATCAGCAGGGCCTGGTCATTATTGTAACCAACAATTTCAGCGGGAATCGGGGGCCCAGGTTCAAGGGGACTGATTTCGCAGAGCGAACCCACCGAGGAATGCGGACAATTTCCCTCGACCACCAGGCCGACGATACGGCGGACCTTGCCGTAGACCCTGGGCATGACCAGGCGGTCAATGGCGTCCGGACTGATATTCATGGTTCCTCTGCCGGTCCGGAATTTTCGGCAGCTCCAGGAGTGTTGTTGTCGTTATTGGTGATTTGTTCTTCAAGAAATTCCCGGGCGGTTTCCAGTTGCGCCTCGATGGTGGCATCAACGGTGCAGATATCGGAATCGAGCCTGCAACCGCCGCGCATGATCTCCTGGTCGGTTTTTAATGTAATATGGTTAAGCTGCTGCACCGAGGCGATAAGATCGGGGACCATCTTTTCAACAACAGTCAGATCATCGGGATGCAGCCAGATATCATAGGCATCGTTTTTCATGGCCAGTTCAATGGCATTTCTGAGAGTGCCTGCGATTATATCCCTGCCGGTTGTTATTTCGCGGCCGATGATTTTCCTGGCAAGGGCAATGACCAGGTTGATCATGTTGCCGTGGCTCTGTTCAAGGATTTCTTCGTGCAGGGTGTCCACCTCGGCGCAGGCGCGGGTAAACGCCTCGATTACCTGCCGCAGTTCAGACTGTTGTGCCTGCTCGTTTTGCTTATTTTCCTCCTTTTCCGTCCGCAGGGCATCCTGTCTTCCCTGTTCGTAGGCCTCGGCCCTGATGGCATCAATATCGGGAAGGGGCGGTTGTGATGGCGGAGGTGTTGTTTCTGCCGGGGCTTGCCGGTCCACTTCCTCGGCCTGCGGCTGTTCGGCAGGTGCGGGACTTGCCGGCTCCCTGTCGCTTTCGGCCGCATCGGGCTGGATTTTTGCCCTGACCAGGGAAACAGGAGTAAATGCCGGGTCCTCCCTGAAGACCTTAGACGAGCTCATCGCCGCCTCCCTTGCCAAGGACCAGCTTGCCCTCTTCCTCGAGCTTCATGGCGATTTTGACGATGGTCTGCTGCATGGCCTCGACCTCGGAGAGACGGACCGGGCCCAGGGCCTCAAGGTCATCACGGATCATATCAGCGGCCCTGGCCGACATGTTGGCAAAGATCTTCTCCTTGAGTTCATCGGATGCCGTTTTCAGGGCCAGGGTCAGGGAATCGTTGTTGACCTCGCGCAGGATCATCTGCAGAGACCGGCCATCCACGGCGGCAAGATCATCAAAGGTAAACATCTGTTTGCGGATCTCTTCCACCATGTCCGGATCAACCTCTTCCAGGTTGTCGAGGATGTCGGCATCCAGGTTGTTTTCCATGTTATCAAGGATTTCAACCACCTTGGGAATCCCGCCGATCTGCCGCTGGTCCTGGGACCCGACCACGACACCGATTTCCCGGTGCAGGGCGTCTTCGATACGGTCGATAACACCGGGGGAAACGCTGTCGATGGTGGCGATTCGGTAGATGACATCGGCCTGCATGTCTTCGGGCAGGTGACTGATAATGGCGCTGGAATGATCCGGGGTCTGGGTGGACAGGACCAGGGCCACGGTCTGTGGATGTTCCCGTTCCAGCAGGCCGGCCACCATGCCCGGCTGCATCTTGGCGATGGTTTCCAGGGGACGGGTTTCCGTGCCGGTGATAAACTGTTTCATCAGGCTTTTGACCCGTTCCTCGTCACCGGTACCGGCAATGGTCTTCTTGGCAAATTCCTGGCCTTTGATCACCAGGCCCGCCTGGGCCTCGGCGGACAGCTCAAACTCGGAAAGGACGGCAAGTTTCACGTCTTCGGGGATATGGTCGATTTCAGCCATGGCCCTGGTTATGCGGAATATCTCCTCATCGGTCATCTCCCGCATGACCCTGGCCGCTGTTTCCTCGCCAAGGCACATCAGGAGAATGGCTGCCCGCCTGATACCGTCAAGTTTGTCTTTTTGTTGTGCCATTGGACGATATCATCCTTTGTCGTGGATCCAGTTTTTGAGGATATGGGCGGCAAAAACCGGGTTGGTCTGGATGGCGTCGCGCACCCGCATGAGCGGATCCCGCATCATGGCCTCGAGTTCTTTCTTCTCCTCTTCCTGTTCGGCTTCTTTCTGCTCTTCCTCGAGTTGCTGCACGGTTTTGTAGTGCTGGGTGACATCTTCACGCAGGGTCTTGATGATGGGCCTGATCATGAGAAAGTACACCAGCAGGCCGCCAATAAAAATCACAGCGTAACGAATGATCGGCATGTACTGATACAGGATGTTTTCACTCACCGCTTCCCCCTCGCCATTGACTGCCGGTTCGGTAAAGGGCATGGAGGTAATTTCGATCTTGTCTCCGCGTCCCGGATCAAGGCCAAGCGCCGAGGCGATCATTTTTTTCAGGGATTCCAGTTCCTCCTTTGACCGGGGCACGGTTTTCTCCGGTTCTTTTTTGGTCGCCGGAATAATTTTGTCGGCAACCAGGACGGACACGGATATATTTTTCACTGTCCCCACCGGATTCACGGTCTTGGAGACGACCTTGCTGATTTCATAATTGGTCGTCTTCTGCAGGCTGCTTGATGGTGGAGTTGCCCCGGCGGTCGTTGAACTGGTCGGTCCCTGCAGGTTTGATTGGACTCCGGGCACGCCGCCCACGATTTGCGAGCCTGATTTCTCTTCACTGATCTGTTCGCTGCGAATGACCGGCTCTTCCGGATCAAAGGTCTCTTCCGTCTTCTCAAAACGGGCGAAATCAAGGTTTGCCGTTACCCGAACCATGGCATTTTTCGGGCCAAGGGCGGTGTCAAGGAGGGACTGGGCCCGTTCTTCCATGGTTTTTTCAACCTGGACCTGATATTCGAGCATATCAGGGGTCATGGAGCCCAGGATGCCCTGGTCACCTGTTTTGGTCAACACATTGCCGTTTTGATCGATAATGGTGACGTGTTCCGGGTCAAGGCCTTCCACCGAGCCGGACACCAGGTAGACGATGCCCTGGATCTGGGATTCACTTAAACGCAGGCCAGGTCTCAGGTTGACGATTACCGAGGCGGTGGCCGGTTTTTGCTGGTTTTTGAAGAGTCTTTTTTCCGGCAGTGCCAGGTGGACGCGAGCCGACCGAACAGGGTTGAGCGAGGCAATGGTACGACCGAGTTCCCCCTGTAATGCGCGGGTGAAGTTGACCTTTTGCACAAAGTCGGTCAGGGCAAATGACTGTTTGTCAAAAATTTCAAAACCGATGCCGCCACCCCGGGGAAGCCCGGCCGAGGCGAGCTGCAGACGCACCTCATGGACGGCGTCCGCAGGCACCCGGATGTTTTTACCATTGTTTGTCAACTTGTAGGGTGTGTTGTTTCCCTTGAGCCATTCGACAATGGATGCCGCGTCTCCTTCGTCGAGATTGGCATACAGAAGCTGGTAATCCGCTGTTCTGGCCTGGATGATGATAAAGGCAAACAGGCCCACAGAGATCAGGGTGACGGCCAGCAGGGCGAGCTTGCGCGGCATGGGCCATTCCTGTATTCGGGTGATGAGAACCTGAAATCCGTTTTTAGGGCCTTCCGTTTCGGATGGAGCTGTGCTTTGATCCGCCATTGTTTACCGGAATTTTGTTGTTTATTGTGTCTGCTTAAACGCTCAAACGTTCAAACGTTCAAACGCTTAAACGCTTAAACGCTTAAACGCTTAAACGCTCAAACGTTTAAACGCTCAAACGCTTAAACCTGCATCCGCATTATTTCCTGGTAGGCGTCCATGGCCTTGTTGCGGACCTGGACCATAAAGCGGATGGAAATATCGGCTTGCTCCATGGCAATCATGGCCT
>JALVAI010000364.1 GCA_027011235.1 Desulfobulbaceae bacterium | reverse complement strand
TCCATATCCAGCTCAACGATGGCGTGGAATGCGGCGAGATACTGACCTGTGATCTTTCCGATGAGTATATTGCCATAAATGCCGATTATCGCAGTTGATTGCCGTTGGATTATTGCGATCGGTTATCGGAATGTCGGCATGTTTTCAGGGAAACACTATGATACTCGGATATTATGAAACGTAGGCTCCCCGGAGTATTGCTGGACAAGATTTCCCCTCCCGAGGGGTTGCTTCTTCTTGTTCTGGCGGTCATGATCGGTGGCAGTACAGGTTTTGCCGCAGTTTTTTTTATTCGCCTGATTGCGCTTATTCAAAACAGGTCCTACACCACCATTTCCCTGCTTTTTCCCCACCTGGGCGTCTGGAGTTACCTGATTGTGCCGGTTGTCGGCGCCCTGCTCGTTGGCCCCCTTATTGCCTGGTTTGCCCAGGAGGCCAAAGGGCATGGTGTGCCCGAGGTCATGCAGGCCCTTGTCCTGCGCGGGGGGCGAATCAGACCAAGGGTAGCGGTGGCCAAGATCGTTGCCTCTGCATTGTGTATCGGCACCGGCGGGTCCGCCGGCCGGGAAGGCCCCATTGTCCAGGTCGGGTCCGCCCTTGGTTCGGTGATGGGGCAGTTTCTGCATCTCTCCGATGAACGGATAAAAAACCTTGTCTCGTGCGGGGCCGCGGCCGGTATCGCCGCCACCTTTAATGCGCCCATTGCCGGCGTGGCCTTTGCCATTGAAGTGCTGATGAGCGAGCTGCAGGTGCGGATGTTTGGCAATGTTGTTATTGCCTCGGTTTCGGCTGCCGTGGTCAGTCAGATGTTTCTCGGAGACCGGCCCGCATTCTCTGTGCCGACCTATACCCTTCAGTCACCAGAGGCCCTGTTTTTTTACCTTGTCCTTGGTCTTGCCAGCGCCCTGGTCGGTATCATGTTTATCAGCATGCTTGCCTGGTTTGAAGATATCTTTGATAACTGGCATTTTCCCCTGCCGTTGAAACCGGCGGTCGGCGCACTCTTGCTTGGCCTGCTCGGCGTCCTCTATATGTACCTGCCTGGTGTCGGCTTTACGACCCCGACCGAGTTTCAGCTCGGCATGCCGCTGATCGAAAACATTCCCCGGGTCTATGGCGCCGGTTTTACCTTTATTGAAGAGGCGCTCCATGGCGAGGTAAATATTTACCTTCTTGCCGTCCTGGTGCTGTTGAAACCCCTGGCCACCTCTTTTACGCTTGGCTCCGGCAACTCAGGTGGCGTCTTTGCGCCCTCGCTCTTTACCGGCGCCATGCTCGGCGGCGCCATGGGGACCCTGTTTGCCGCCTGGCAGCCTGAACTTGCCGGACCGACCGGCGCCTATGCCCTGGTCGGTATGGCGGCCGTATTTGCTGCCACGGCCCGGGCCCCGCTGACTGCCATCCTGATTGTCTTTGAGATGAGTAATGATTACTCCATGATACTGCCGCTGATGGTGGCAACAATCACCGCGGGCTATCTTGCCCAGGCATTGTATCCTGAATCTATTTACACCATTAAACTGACCAGGCGCGGTATCCGTTTTTCCCAGGGCCGTGACCTTGACATCATGCAGAGCGTTCAGGTCGGCGAAGTGATGAATACCCATCCGGTGACCGTGTCCGTGGATGAACCGCTGGTGGACCTGTATCGCAAGTTCCAGGAAACCAACCTGCTCGGGTTTCCTGTTGTGGACAGTGAAGGCGCTCTTGCCGGTATCGTGACCCTGCAGGACCTGGAACGCGTATTGGCCCGTGATCCTGCAAATCTTAGGTCGCTTCGGGTCAAGGATGTTGCCGTGGCCAATCCTGTTACAGTGTATAGTGATGACCCCATCTGGACGGCCATTCAAAAAATGGCGCCCCGTGATCTCGCCCGGTTGCCGGTTGTAGACCGAAAGGACGATAAACGATTGCTCGGCTTGATCAGTCGCAGTGATATCGTTCGGGCCTATGATGTGGGAATTGTACGCAAACAGCGGGGTCAGCTCCTTGCCGATCATGCTATCTTACGAAAAGAGAGGAAAAATGATTTTCTTGAGTTTCGCCTCAAACATGGTGACAAGGGCATCGGCTATCCATTACGGGAACTGGCAATTCCCCGTCATGTCAATGTGGTCAGTGTTGAGCGGGAAGGGGAGTTGATTATTCCCAAAGGGGATACCATCTTTGAGCCGGGAGATGTGGTCACCCTTTTTGGCCGGCGTGAAGAGTTATGTGAAGCCCGGAAAATCCTGACCGGAGAAGCAGGGCCGCCCTGTCCGGAAAACCATTGAACAGGTGTTTGCCAATCAGGCGGGTATCTGCGCGATACCGGTTTTAGAAAAAGGAATAATTGGAAAAAAACCTTTTTGTAACTCGCTATGTTCATGATACTATAACCTGAGTCAGGTTAATCATGGTAGAAACTCTTTAAGCATTGCCTGGACTTTTTTCGAGTTTATCATGATTTTCTTTTTGTATATTTGCTGAAGGCGGAGTTTTTCCTCGGGTGGCCTTTTGATCCACACTATTTGATACCAAGACCGGTACCCATGGGACAGAGTAACGACAACGCAGGTGGTAGAATTGGAGGGGTCTCGCTGGCATCCTTTTTACAGATGCTTGAACAGGAACGGAAGACCTGTACCCTGGTTGTTGAATCCGAAGACCGGAGTGGTCGTCTCTACTTTAATGAGGGAGATCTTATCGACGCCGAATGCGGAGAGGATGTCGGCCAGGAAGCGGTATACACTCTGCTGACCTGGCAGGGACCTTCTTTTCGGGTAACCGAAGGTGAGGACCGCCTGCGGCGTATTACCCTGCCTCTGGCACATATTCTTCTGCAGGCCGCCACCCGCCAGGATGAACTGCAGGCCGGTGAAGAGGATAAGGAACAGGCGCCGACCGCGTCCAGTCCGCTTGAGTCCCCGGCTGTCCGGAATAATCCGGCTCTGCGAAAACTCGTGGAGACCATTATTTCCATCCCCGAGGTCCGGCATTATTATCTGCTCAACCGGCAGGGGAAGATGATCACCCAGTCGTCAAGCAATACAAAGCTTCCTGATTTCATAACATACAGTGTGGTCAGCGGTATTCAAATCCGCAAGGTCCTGAAGGTGAAGGGGCCGCATCGTATCCAGTTGAACCTCGAGAATGGAGATATGTTACTGGTTTTTCCCGGCGCCGGGATGATTATTGGACTGCAGCTCGATGGCAAGGCCTCTGTGTCCTCTGTTACCGCCAAACTGAGGCCGGTTCTCACCCGTCAGGTGCCCCGGTAACGTGATAATTTTTTGGGAGCTTGGATAGGAGCCGGTTTGGATACAACGTTTGACTACTGTTATGATTATTTACTGTATCGGCGTATCCGGAGATGATTGGTATGAGAAAATTGTTGCAGGAAATAGCAGTTATTCCGGGGGTTACCGGATCGTGTATTTTTGATAAAAAAGAAGGGGCCCTGTGTAAAAATCTGCATCAGGATTTATCCGGGACGAACCTGGAAACGGTTGGCATTCACCTGATACGTCTGTTGCAAATGGGTTCCATGGTCGGACTGGCTATTTCTTCAAGTCATTTCCGCTTTGATCGATATACGGTGATTGGGATACCTCTGGATTCAGATTCTGTTCTGATAACAATCTGTGATGCCCAGGCCAATTGTTCTCTGGTTGCGACAACTGCAGGCATGCTTGCCGCTGACATGCGTGATGACATGGAGCGGGACCTGTCAGTGACTACGAGCACGGAACAAGAGCCGGAGAGCGAAGCAGAGAATAATGATGAAAAGGAGGAAGATACGTTTATTCAGGTTCAGCTTGATGAAGTTGAACAGGCCCTTGCCAGCGCCATCGGGCCGGTCGCCGCGGTTGTTATGCAGGACTATCTTGCCAGGTGGCGGCAGGCAGGTCCGAGCACTTCGGCCCGTGTCCCGGAACTGGCCGATATGCTGCTGCAGGAAATCGGTAATCCTGAGCTTGCGCGAATTTTTTCCGAAAGAGTCAGATCTATCCTCTAAACTTCAATGACCATACGCAGTATTCTGTTCCCGCGTTCCCCTCTTTTTTTGCAAAAATCCGGAACCCAGCTTTTCTCTTAGGCCACCTTGAAAAATTGCCGCCGGATCTCTGCGTCACAAAATCACAAAAAGATGAAAAATGCTCACATATGTCTAATATGCTGCGCTTTTTAATTTTCATGTTCCTTGACCTCGAACGAAAATTCTAATTTTTCAAGGCACCCTGTAGTGCAAACAATCTGTTGATAAAAAAAGGTGTTTGGCACTCTCCTGTTTACAGCGGCATCTATTTTCTTTATATTTTACAGCCTGTAGCATAAATAAATGCTTTTTTTTTGAACACCTGATTTTTCAGGCGTCTTTAGAGCAATATCCACAACCAGTAATAAATACAGAACACCGGGATTGTGTTGTGAATCATCCCGGAACTGGATGTCGTGGATCAAAGCTGTTACGACGTGCTCATAAATAACACAGGGCACAGGACTTGATATGATAGAGCTCTCATCATTTGGCAGGAGGTTTTCACAGGAATCCGGGATACTGTCGCTCATGGATGACCTTGGTAACGCCCTTGCCGAAGGGGGAATGCTGATGATGGGTGGCGGTAATCCGGGCCATGTTCCGGAAGTGCAGGCTGTTTTGCAGCAGGAACTGCTCAATTTGATACAGGATCAGCACCGTTTTCAGAAACTGATCGGTATTTATGATCCGCCGCCGGGCGACCCCGCATTCCTGGAGGCCCTGGCAGGGCTATTGAACCGGGAATACGGCTGGCCTGTCGGCCCGGAAAATATCTGCCTGACCCAGGGGAGCCAGGGCTCTTTTTTTCTCCTGTTTAATATGCTGGCCGGAGAGTTTGCAGACGGCAGCAGAAAAAAAATCATGCTGCCCATGGCCCCCGAGTACATCGGTTACGCCGACCTTGGCCTCTGTGATGATTTTTTCACTGCGGCCCGGCCCCGCATCGAGTTGATCGACAAACATCAGTTCAAGTATCATGTTGATTTTGAGCAACTCGATCCTGGTGATGATATCGGCGCCCTTTGTGTTTCCCGACCGACCAATCCCACCGGCAATGTCCTCACCGATGAAGAAGTGGAGGGGTTGATCCGGCTGGCCCGTGATCGCGGTATCCCGCTTATCCTTGATAATGCCTATGGCGTGCCCTTTCCCGGGATTATTTATACCCGGGCCACGCCTTTCTGGAATGAACATTTGATTGTCTGCATGAGCCTGTCCAAGTTCGGCCTGCCGGCAGTGCGTACCGGTATTGTTATCGCCCGGCCCGAGATTATACGTGTCCTTTCCGGAATCAACGCCATCCTCACCCTTGCCCCTTCCAGCTTCGGCGCCATGTTGACGGAACAACTTGTCGCCTCCGGTGAAATTATCAACCTGAGCAGAACTGTTATCGAGCCGTTTTATCGGCGAAAAATGGAGCGGGCCATGGAGGCGGTACAGGAGTTTTTCTCCGGTCTTCCCTACCGGGTGCATACCCCGGAAGGAGCCATGTTCCTCTGGCTCTGGTTTAAGGATTTGCCGATATCCAGCGCTGAGTTGTACCGCCGGCTGAAAAAGAGGAAGGCCCTGGTTGTTTCCGGCCATTATTTCTTCCCTGGTTTGGACTCCAGCTGGAAACATACCAGGGAGTGTCTGCGTATTACCTATTCCCAGGATGACCGGGATGTTCGTGAAGGGTTACGGATTATTGCCGACGAAGTCAGGAAACTCTATGATCGTCATGCCAAGGAGAGTCTTTTGTGAAGTCTTTTGTGAAGGGATTTATTTGTTGTTTTGCGATTTTTTCGTTTGTTCCGACCATTGCCTTCGCAAAATGCGTGCAGGGTGACTGTAAAAATGGACATGGCCGGTTGCAAAGTCCGGACGGACGGGTATACGATGGAGAGTTTAAAGCAGGTTATCTCTGGGGAAAGGGCACACTGACCTACCCGGACGGTTCCCGCTACCAGGGTGATTTTGTCCGTGGCCGTTTCAATGGCAAGGGAACCTTTCAAAGCAGGGATGGCCGTAAGTATACCGGTGATTTTAAAAACGGCATAATAGACGGTTCCGGCACCCTGACCACGCCTGAAGGATTGCAGTATACCGGTGATTTTGTGTTCGGTAAATTTCACGGCCATGGCAGCCTGATTTATCCCGATGGCCGGGAGTATACCGGCGATTTTCTCAATAATGTCGTTGACGGCAAGGGACGCATGACCTATCCGGACGGCACTATTTTCGAGGGGACCTTTAAAGACGGCAAGCCAGAGGGCAAGGGCGTTCGCAGGTATCTTGACGGCAGCCGCTATACCGGTGAATATCACAACAACATGCGTGAGGGACACGGTGTCCTTGAAATGGCAGACGGTTCCCGCTACGAGGGGCAGTTCCATAATGACCGCTATCATGGTCAGGGGACCTTCACCTATGCGGATGGTCATGTATACAGAGGGCATTTCGAGCACGGCTCCATTACCGGCAAAGGGACCATGACCTGGCCCGATGGCCGTAAATATACGGGAGATTTTGTCGCTGGTCAGCCCCAGGGCGAGGGGACGATGGTGTATGCAAATTCAGATCGCTACAAGGGCCATTGGCAGGATGGCAAGCCAGATGGCAGGGGGACCCTGTTCTATGCCGACGGCAGCCGCTATGAGGGAGAATTCCGTGCAGGTCAACTCAATGGTCACGGCAGGCTGACA
>JALVAI010000363.1 GCA_027011235.1 Desulfobulbaceae bacterium | reverse complement strand
TACTGCAGTCGGGCAACATATATATGGTGATTAACTCGTAAAAAATCCAGACAATGCTTAAAGATGGCTAAGTAAAAACACAGATATACAAGGAGTAGTGTTCTGTGGCGGGTCTTGATTATACATATAGTATGTTGAGAGTCGCCACAGGACACACGACGCAGTAGATCGAAGTTTTTACGACGCCATCATGGTGGATATATTTCCGCTAAGAACTCATAGAGAATACCCCTTGACCTCATAGTACAGTAGTGTATGTATCGCCGAAACATATTTTTTTCGCACCCGTTGTACGAAATATACACCATACCCGGCCCAATTTTTCAGGTCATGGCCACGATACATCATGAACAAGGATCTGCAGCTGTCATCCTATGATTTTGAGCTCCCGGAGGAGAGCATTGCCCAGGAACCTGCCCGGCAACGCGACCAGTCCCGCCTGATGGTGCTGGACCGGGCCGGGGAAGCGCCCGTTCACACCCGCTTTGCCGCCATCATTGACTACCTGCGGCCGGGTGACATCCTGGTGCGTAACAACACCAGGGTCTTTCCGGCGCGCCTGCTGGGCCGCAAGGAAACCGGCGGCCGGGTGGAAATGTTGCTGCTTGAATATCCGGACAGGGAAAAGAGACTGGATAAGGAAACATGGCGAACGGCACGGGCGCCAGCGCTTTTAAAGAGTTCAAAACGACCAAAGGAAGGGGCAACCCTGCATTTTGGCGATAATATCAAAGCAACTGTCCTCCAGCTGCGGGAAGATGGCAAGGTTGAGGTTGAACTCTGTTATCGACCAGGAGCAGGAGAAGGACTAATTGAGCTGTTACACCAATGGGGACAGGTCCCGCTGCCACCGTATATTCACCGGCCTGACGGCTCCACGCCCCGGGACGTCCATCGGTACCAGACCTGCTATGCCGAGACGACCGGGTCTGTGGCCGCCCCCACCGCCGGTCTCCATTTCAGTGATGAACTGCTCTCCTCCATTGATCGGTTGGGAGTGGAAATCTGTAACGTGACCCTGCATGTCGGTTACGGCACCTTTGCCCCGGTGCGCTGCAATGACATTACCCACCACAGGATCCATAAGGAATTTGTCGAGGTGTCGCCACAAACCGCCGCCATAATCAACCGGGCAAAAAAAGAACAGCGAAGAATATGGGCGGTGGGCACCACCACTGTCCGGACCCTGGAATTTGCGACTGACAGCCAAGGCAACGTTCAACCGGTCAATGCGGCCTGCGGGCTTTTTATCTACCCCGGTTTTCAGTTTCAGGTGGTCGATAACCTGATCACCAACTTCCATCTGCCCAGATCATCGCTGATGTTTCTCGTTGCCGCCATGACAGGCCGAAAACGACTGCTGAAAAGTTATCGGGAAGCCATCGACAGAGGCTACCGTTTTTTCAGCTACGGCGACGCCATGGCAATCATACGCAGATAATCTGTTGATTCCCCCAAAGCTCCTGTTTACCCACAGAGCGGATATGAATCAGACGGAAGAGCCGGAAGATCAGCCTGTTCACCGTGGATCAACAGGACAGGAAAAACTATGAAGAGGCGGCCGGACAGCTCTTACAGGGGCTGTCACCGCCCTGACAGGGAGGCGTGGCTGGTTTATCGACCGAGCTGTCCTTCGGAGTCTTCTTCCCCTTACCACCGTTGCCGGAGGAGCCGCTGTAGCCATCGGCATACCAGCCGCCTCCTTTCAAGTGAAAGGAACTCCGTGAAATCAATTTTTTCACCGCACCGCCGCATTCAGGACAACTGGCAAGCGGCTCATCGGTTATTTTTTGCTGCACTTCGAAAATCTGCTCGCATTGCGGGCACTCATATTCATAAACCGGCATGATATACTCTCACAATCTATATATTATCTTGCAAAAAAAATTTCACAAAGTCGTTACACAAAATCCCAATCAGAGGCGCAACAGTGCCGTCAAGGACCCTACCTGATCGATCTTAAACCGGCGCCTGCCCCGGCACACAGGGGCAACCCGATCCAACCTTATTTCTGATGCACAATAATTCCGCTGGTTGTCGCTGTCAAGGCCCCACAATTCATTTGCAACACATCTTGTGCAAGGGAATTCTCCAGAGCGATTGAAAATCGCTGCACAGGAGATTTTCAAAATAAAAGTCACCCTTACTGGTCCGGAATCTGTTGAAAGAGAACCCGTTTTCGGAAAATCTCCCCCTGATTTCCGGAAAAAATACTGAACACCAAGTAAAATCCTTGCAAAGATTGTGCTGATCATCTATGTATGCATGAACATACAGTTTTACTACAAGCAGAAAAAATACCAGTCTTCCCACTGGACTTTTATTGAACAGCTGCATGTGGCAGACGAAATTTATCTGGTTGATCAGAAAATTCAATTTTACTGTCCTGCCTACAGCAAACAACTTTAACAGGGAGAACCATCAATGGCAAAATCTTTGGTCGAAATGACGGCAGAAATCGTCAGCGCTCAAATTACCACCACTGAAATGAGCACTGAAGACATCAACAAAGCGCTAAACGATACGTTTAAAACACTCAATGGCCTGCAGACGCTTGAACTTTCAGGACAACAGCCGGACACGGAACAGGACAAAAAACTCATGGATCCGGCAAAGTCAATTCAGAAAAATAAAATTATCTGTCTTGAGTGCGGTGAATCGTTCAAGATGCTCTCACCCAAGCATTTGCGCTCCCATGACCTGACCCTGAAAGAATATCGAGAGAAATATGGTTTTAAGGCAAGGCAGCCGCTCTGTGCCAAGTCTTTGTCCGAAAAACGGTCCAAATCCGGTAAGAAACGGGGATTGCCCGAGAACCTGCGCAAGGCCATTGCCGCCAGGAGCAAACGAAAGAAAAAATAAGTAAGTAGTCAGGGGCACCGCATCTTCGCACGGTCGCGACTGTCCGCATAGTGGGCTATCGGAGTCTCCGCTACGCTCCGCTTACCTGCGACCAGTCGCGCCTGCACGAATCTACGGCACCCCTGACCACTTACAGGTTTAAGGTATATGAAAACACATCGTTACAAATCCTGTGATCAGTTACAAAAATAACCACCCATTTGACAAAACGCGTCAATCCTGGAGGACATGGAGGTGTCCTGGGTCCTTCAGGATTTTTTTCTGTAATTTCCTTTCTTAAAGATGGCTAAGTAAAAACACAGATATACAAAGAGTGGTGTTCTGTGGCGGGTCTTGACTATACATGTAGTATGTCAAGGATCGCCACAGGACACACGACGCAGTAGATCGAAATTTTTACGACGCCATCATGCATTGTCAGCAAACTGCTATAAAAAAACTTGCCTGATTTACTTCCTCAACCAATACCTCTACCATGATCGGCATCTTTGATTCCGGCGTGGGCGGCATGACTGTTGCCAGGGCCATTGAACAGCTCTGCCCGGACTACCCACTGATCTATTTTGGTGATATTGCCCGTACTCCCTATGGTTCCAAAAGTCCGGAAACCATCCAGCGGTATGCGGTCAACAACACTGAATTTCTGGTGGACCAGGGGGCTGAGCTGATCGTTATTGCCTGCAATTCGGCAGCCAGCACAGCGCTGTCCATCCTCAATGACCAATTTGACCTGCCGATTCTCGATGTCATCACTCCGGCGGTTCAACAGGCCGTCCAGGTGACAAAAAATGGAAAAATCGGTATCATAGGCACCAGGGCCACCATAAAAAGTACCATTTATGAACAGGGTATCACCGCCAGACTTCCCGGGGCCAGGGTATACAGTCAGCCCTGTCCGCTCCTGGTGCCGCTGGTCGAAGAGGGGTGGCTGGGAAAACGGGAAACAAAAATGATTCTGCGCAGGTATCTTTATCCCTTACGACGCCGCCAGATCGACACCCTGGTTCTGGGATGCACCCATTATCCGCTGTTAAAACAACTTATTATCCCGCGTATCGGTCGCCGGGTACAGTTGATTGACTCGTCTGTCGCGGTGGCGCATACCTTGCAAAGCTTTCTTGCCGATCATGCCGAGCTGGCAGCAAAGTTGTATCAACCGCAGACAAAGAGCCGTTTTTTTGTCTCCGACCTGACGGAAACGGCCGGGCAGTTGGCAGCCCGCATTTTCGGTCGCCCTATCACCCTGGAAAAAACACATGATTAACATCCTTCTCCCTGTTCGTCTCCTGACTGTTGTCCTTTTCTGCAGCGTCATGGCGGCTGCAAATGCGCAGGCGACGACCAGTACCCCACAACAGGAGCTCACCAGACTACAGCAGGTGTACCGTGACCTGCACAGTCTTCGGTTTGCTTTCACCCAGGTGACCCGCACCCAAATGCGCACCCGAAAAGGTGCGGGAACAGCCATATTTCTCCGCACCACCGACAACAGCGGCCAAGGCATCATGCGCTGGAACTACACCGAGCCCGAGCCGCAGATCATTCTCAATGACGGCAGGAACCTCTCCATTTACACCCCCAAAGACCATCAACTGATCGTCACTTCGGCCAAACAGCTCAACAATGATATTACCTATTCCTTTTTCACCGGCAAAAGAAACCTTGCCGATGATTTTGTCCCGCAACCGCCGGACACCCGCTACCAGTTCAAGATACCAAAGGTGGCACTGCGCGCTCTTCGACTCCTTCCCAAAAAGCCCCATCCCCAGATCCAGGCTGTCCAGATCTGGTTTGATGACCATTACCTTATCCGCCACCTGGTCCTGGAAGATCCGTTTTCCTCTGTCACCGAACTCAACTTTTCCAATATTGAAACCAATTCGCTTGACGCTACGGACAGCAAGGTTGTTCAGGCGATCCTTGACCTGAACCTGCCGCCGGACACGGAGATCCTTCACCAGTAAGCGCCCATGCACATTATACTGGCCTCCATGCCCTGGGCGATTTTTTATCGCCCCTCCATCCAGCTCGGCGCCCTGGCCGCCTACCTTGAGCGGCAGGCCGATGATATTCGTGTTTCCAGTCTCCACCCCTATCTCTCGGCCGCCCATGTTATCGGCTTTGAGAACTACAGGATGATTTCAAATAATTCCTGGGCCGGAGAGGCGCTCTACAGCGCTTTACTCTTTGCCGGCAACCGATCCCGGGCAAAAAAGCTCTTTTGCCGGGAACTGCCGGAACTCGGCGACCGGTTTGAATGGCTGACCGGGCGACTTGAAGACCATTGCACCCAATGGCTTGAGCATCAGGATTTTTCCAACTGTGCCCTGCTGGGTTTTTCCATCTGTTTCAGCCAGCTTGCCCCTTCCCTTTACTGTGCAAAAAAAATCAAAAAAATGTACCCTGCCCTGCCCGTGGTTTTCGGCGGTTCCACCTGCACCCCGGCTGTTGGCGCAGGCCTGCTCGATAATTTCACCCAGGTGGATTACCTGGTAACCGGTGAAGGGGAGCAACCCCTTGCTGACCTGGTCCGCCACCTCCGCGGCAAAGCTCCCCTGCCAGCCAATGTAATGGGGCGATCCCCGGACGGCAAAATTCAATATAACCGGCCAGGCAGTGGAGAAAACCGCGAGCAAAAGGACCTCAACCAATTGCCCACCCCTGACTATTCCCGTTATTTCCAGGAACTCGCCGCCCTTGGCCTCTCCTTTATTCCTGAATTGCCGGTGGAATTTTCCAGGGGCTGCTGGTGGAACAAATGCAGTTTCTGCAATCTCAACCTCCAGTGGCGCAGCTACCGCCATAAGAGCCACCACAAGGTATATGGAGAGGTTACCGAGCTTGTCCACCGCCACCAGTGTCTTGATTTTTTCTTCACCGACAATGCCCTGCCCCCAAAGGAGGCGCGGTCTTTTTTCCAGCGATCCGCTGCCGATCCAGCCGAGCTGCGTTTTTTTGCCGAGATCCGTATCCCGAAAACAATAGCGGAATACCAGGTCTACCGGCAAGGCGGCCTGCGGGTTGTCCAGGTCGGGATTGAAGCCCTTTCTGACCGGTTGCTGCAACAGATGCGCAAGGGAACAACCGCCATCGACAATATCCATGCCATGAAAATGGCCGCCGCCTGTGACATCATCCTGGAAGGAAACCTTATTCTCGAATTTCCGGGATCAACCGGGGAAGATGTCAGGCAGACCCTGGCCGCCCTTGCCGCGGTCCTGCCCTACCGCCCCCTGCAGGCAGCAACCTTCTTTCTCGGGGATGGTTCACCGGTATGCAATCATCCAAAAGAGTACGGCATCAGGGCCGTTACCAGCCACCCGAACAATACCCTGCTCTTTCCAAAGGATATACTGACAAAACTTGGACTGCCGGTTAAAGGATACCGCGGAGACCGCGTCCTGCAGAGAAAACAATGGCAGCCGGTTCGGCGGGCAATGGCTGCCTGGGCCGACTTTCATGCCGGTCGGAAAAACTCTGCCCAACCAGCCCTTGCCATGCGGGACGGCGGTTCTTTTCTCCTGATACGCCAGGAAAGGCCGAACCAGCCGACCCTGCACCACCGACTCAAGGGGTTGTCCCGTGAAATTTATCTTGCCTGCGAACAGCCGACTCCAAAAAAAACGTTGCTGCAACAGTTCAAGACGGTTAAAGAAGCGCAGTTGACCGCATTTATTAATGACCTGTGCGCAAAACATCTCATATACGCCAACGCCACCCATTGCCTGGCCCTGGCAGTCAACCCGGCAAACAATGGGTAAGTGATCAGATGCACCGCACGGAGTCTCGCAGGCTCGCTTACCTCTTCGCACGGTCGCGACGGCCCGCACAGACGGTCTATAGCG
>JALVAI010000362.1 GCA_027011235.1 Desulfobulbaceae bacterium | reverse complement strand
ATCTTGGTCTTGCCGTCACGGTACTGCTGGGCCTGGGCCGGATTGGCTTCAATAATCTCCCGGACCAGGGCTGTGAGCTCACCGGTGTCGCTCATCTGGACCAGGCCCTTTTCCTTGACAATCTTTTCCGGATCATCGCCGGAAATCAGCATGTCTCCAAACACGGTTTTTGCAATCTTGCCGGAAATGGTCCCCTTCTCCACCATGAGCAGAAGCGATGCCAGCTGCTGTGGCGTCACCGGGCACTGGTCGATCCGCTCCGGACCATAGTCGCGCAGCAGTTCGGTGCCGATAAAGTTGCTCACCTTTTTCGGGTTTTCGTAGTCGGCCAGGACCGTTTCAAAAAAATCAGCCAGCCTGCGGGATGCGGTAAGGATTTCAGCATCATAAGCGGGTAATCCCAACTCTTCCATAAAACGTTGCCGCCTGGCTTCCGGTAACTCCGGCATTTCCTGGCGCACCTCTTCAATCCATTCCTCGTCAATCTCCACCGGTACAAGGTCGGGATCTGGGAAATAGCGGTAGTCATGGGCCTCTTCCTTGCCACGCATCGGCTCGGTGATTCCCTTGTCCGGGTTCCAGAGCAGGGTCTGCTGCACCACCTCGCCGCCGTCAAGCAGGATGTCGCGCTGGCGGCGTTCCTCGTATTCAAGGGCAAGCTGCACATTTCTAAAGGAGTTCATGTTTTTCAGCTCGGTGCGAATGCCGAATTCCTTTTGGCCCATCGGCCGCAGGGAAATGTTGGCATCACAGCGAAAGCTGCCCTCCTGCATGTTGCCGTCGGAAATATCAAGATAGCGGACAATGGCATGCAGTTTTTTCAGGTAGGCGACCGCCTCTTCCGGCGACCGGAGGTCTGGTTCGCTGACAATCTCCACCAGCGGCGTTCCGGCCCGGTTCAAATCAACATAACTCTCCGGTTCCGTATCACTGTGGACCAGTTTGCCCGCATCCTCTTCCATGTGGGCCCGGGTTATACCGATGGTTTTGGTCTCGCCGTTTACGTCTATATTGATTTTGCCGTGTTCGGCAATGGGCAGTTCGAACTGGGATATCTGGTAGCCCTTGGGCAGATCGGGGTAAAAGTAATTTTTCCGGGCGAACTGGTTGCGGCGATTGATGGTAAAATCACAGGCCAGGGCCAGCTTGATGGCATTGTGGACGACCTGTCTGTTCAGTACCGGCAGAGAACCGGGCATGCCGAGACAGACCGGACAGGTATGGGTATTGGGGGGAGCGCCAAATGTGGTGGAGCAACCGCAGAAAATCTTGCTTTTGGTCTTCATCTGGGTGTGGACTTCCAGACCGATAACAGTTTCAAATTCCATGATATTCTCTGTTTAAAAAACGAAAACCTAATGTTCCATACCCTGGCTGGCCCAGGCGCGGATTTTCAGCAATTCATCGGGCCAGGACCCGGAGGCCCGGATATTGATAAACATGCGAAACAGCTCATTGACGATTTCGGTCAACTGCTCAAAGAGGCCGATTCGGTCAAGAATGCGGCCTTCCAGGCTTTCCGCATCGTCGCCTTCGTCGGCGCCGGCCACGGTTTTGGGCAGCTTGACATTGCGAAATTCCATGGTCGCGGCCGTGAGGGTGACGTTGAACTCATAATCGCCCCTGGCAAAACGGATGCGGGCCTGTTCCGGTTTTTTGCCCAGGCCCAGCCCGGCCCTGGCCTCTCGCAGTTCGGTCTGCAGGCCGCGGCAGATGACCTTTTCCGTTTCTTCGCCCTCGCCATATTCAAGCAGCATGTGTTTTTCAAAGGCAACCAGGATGTCGCCCATGCCGGGTACCTCCACGTTGCCGCCCCGTTCTTCGGCCTTGAAC
>JALVAI010000361.1 GCA_027011235.1 Desulfobulbaceae bacterium | reverse complement strand
AGCATACATGATGGCGTCGTAAAAACTTCGATCTACTGCGTCGTGTGTCCTGTGGCGATTCTGAACATACTACATGTATAGTTAAGACCCGCCACAGAACACCACTCCTTGTATATCTGTGTTTTTACTTAGCCATCTTTAAGCATTGTCTGGACTTTTTACGAGTTCATCATACATGCTGATTGATAAAAAAAAGACAAACAAGGGAGGTGCGGATCATGTTTATACCACTGGAACAACCGGGCAGGCCGCTTGCCATGGGCAGGTATCGTGATGGACAACTGTTTATAACGGTATCCGGCGGTGGGGCGTCACAGGGTGTTTCGGCCGTCACCCGGCTGCACCACTTGTTTGAACAGAGCTGCGACCGCAACCGGCAGCGGATCGCCCTTGTCTGCGCATCGAAAAAGTACAGTTATGGCGAGCTTGACCAGCGGGCCAACCGGCTGGCCCGCCACCTGCTCGCCACCGGTATCCGGCCCGGCGACCGGGTGGGTATTGTCCTTGCGCGCAGCCTTAACACCTATGTCTCCCTGCTTGCCATCCTCAAGGCCGGGGGAGCGTTTGTACCCATGGACCCAGGTTTTCCTGAACAACGGCTCGCCTTTATCAGCAAAGATGCCGGCCTGGCCGCCATCCTCACCACCTCTGATCTGCACAGCCGGCTCACCGCCGTCACCTGCCCCCTGATACTGCTTGACCGGGAAGAGGGCGCAACAACCAGTTGCAGCGCCGATCGTATCGCGCCGCAGGAACTCGGACCACCCAACCATGACGACCTCTGCTATATAATCTACACCTCCGGTTCCACCGGCAATCCCAAGGGAGTTGCCATCGAACATCCTTCGATCTGCAACTTTGTCCGGGTGGCGTCTACGGTATATGATATCCGGCCGCAGGACCGCATCTACCAGGGCATGACCATTGCCTTTGACTTTTCCATCGAGGAGATCTGGCTGGGGTTATCCAGGGGCGCGACCCTGGTGGCCGGGCCAACCGATGAGCGCCGCCTCGGCAGCGGTCTGGCCGCTTTTCTCGACCAGCACCGGGTGACTGTCTTCTGCTGCGTGCCGACCCTGCTCGCCACTCTCGATAAGGATATCGCCTCCCTGCGCACCCTGATTGTCGGCGGTGAACCCTGCCCCCGGGCCCTGGTGGAACGATGGGCCCGACCCGGCCGCCGCCTGCTCAACACCTATGGTCCCACCGAGGCAACCGTGACCGCCAGCTGGGGCGAGCTTGTGCCCGGCAGACCGGTCACCATTGGCAGACCCATGCCCACCTACGCCATTTATATCCTCGATGACGCGGGACAGCCGGTTGCCGACGGTGAAACAGGCGAAATCTGTATTGCCGGTATCGGCCTGGCCCGCGGCTATGTCAACCTGCCGGAGAAGACCAGGCAGGCGTTCATCCCCGATACCCTGGACACTCCGGACAATCCCTCCGGCCGGATCTACCGCACCGGCGACCTGGGCCGGATACGGCCCGACGGCGAGATTGAATATCTCGGCCGCATGGATACCCAGGTCAAGATACGCGGCTACCGGATCGAGTTGACCGAGATTGAATCGGTGATCCTGACATCCCCGGCTGTCACCAAGGCGGTGGTTGCGCCCTATACGCCTGCGGATGGGGAACAGGAGCTTGTCGCCTATTGCGAACTTAGGCCCGGCTGCCGGCAATTGGACGAAGAGGACCTTGTCAGGCGGCTGCGCGCCAGTCTGCCCGCCTACATGGTGCCCGCTTTTCTCGAGATCGTCAAAGCCGTTCCTCTGCTGGCCAACGGCAAGGCCGACCGAAGCAAACTACCGCCACCCTCGGGAAAAAGAC
>JALVAI010000360.1 GCA_027011235.1 Desulfobulbaceae bacterium | reverse complement strand
ACAACAGCAAATAGTTCACCATGACAGGGGGCATGCGGGTCAGCCACAGGATTTTGGGGGCCGGCACGGTCAGGTCTGTTTCCCATGCCCAGGGAGTGGTTACCGTGGAGTTTGTCGATCATAACCGGCAGAACCTGGTTATAAAACTGGCGAAATTGCGGCCTGCGTCCCATGATGTATCCGGGAAAGATTCCTGGTAAGTTGTGTAGTGTTGTTCTGCGTCTTGGATTTATTGCTTTTGTCATCCCCGCAGTCAGTTGGGCGGGGATCCAGATCAATGGTTGCCCACATGATACACGCTGGATTTCTGCCAACCAGATCTCAGAAATGACGAGTAGTGGGTCGAGCCCGGCAAAGATCAATGTGGCAGATAGCGGCAGTGATGCGATGTCCTCGTTTTATCGCTCTTGAAGTAATCAGGTGTTTTTTCCCTTTATTTCGCAGCCAGCAGGTGCAGACCTTTTTTCATAATCCCGATCTCGATCTCCATGCCGGGGACCGGAGAACAGGGGAAGCGGTCTGTTTCCCGTTGCGAGCATGCAGTAAAGATAATGGTGTTATCGGGAAGGGCCAGTTTGAAGTCAACCCGGTCCCGGCCCCGGCACATTTCGGTAATGCGCGCCATGCCTTGCCAGCAGTACAATTTATCATCCTGTGCGGGTGCAATCTCCACCGCCTGGTCCGGAAAGCTGACAAGATAGTCGCCCGCCTCTTGCGGTATTGTTTGGAGAATATCCGGGTTGAGTGTTCCCAGTCCCTGTGCCTTGATCAGGCCCTCTGTGGTGATCCGGGCCGGGAGAAAATTTTTCAGTCCCATGAGTTTGGCGACAAATTCGGTCTTTGGCCGCCGGGCGATTTCCCGTGGTGTCCCCTGCTGGACAATCCTGCCATCCTGCATCACCGCCATCCGGTCGGCCAGAAAGAACGCCTCGTCAAGGTCGTGGGTTATATGAAAAACCGTGATACCCAGTTGCCGGTGGACCCGCTGTAATTCCACCTGCAAACGATCCCTGGTTAACCGGTCAAGCGCGCTTAACGGTTCATCCAGAAGCAGCATCGCCGGATCGGCCACCAGGGCCCGGGCCAGGGCCACCCGTTGACATTCGCCCCCGGAAAGGTTTTGCGGCAGTCGTTTCAACAGGTGGCTGATTCGGAAAAATTCCGCCATCCGGCCAACCTTTTGTCTGATTATTTTTTTTTCTGTCCCCTGTATTTGCAGGCTGAAGGCGATGTTGTGGAAAACGGACAGGTGGGGAAAGAGGGCATAGTCCTGGTAGACCATGCCGAAATGCCGTTTTTCCGGGGCAATGGCGGTGATATTTTTCCCGGAAAGAGAAATTGTTCCCTGCTGCGGCCGGTTCAGGCCGGCAATGGTTTCCAGGAGAATGGTTTTGCCGGCTCCGGTGGGACCGAGGATGACCCGGTACTCGCCCTGCCTGATATGGAGATTGATCGACTCAAGGCAAAAACCACCGATCCGCAGGCTGATATTTTCAAGACGCAGCATGCTTAGCTCTCCTGCCCACGGGTTGCCAGCCACCGCAGGCCGGCAAAGAGAACAAGACAGATGAGAATAAGCAACACGGCCACGGGCCGGGCATAGGTGAGACCGTAGGATTCAAAGCGTTCCCAGATAAGAACCGGCGCCACCATGGGATGGTAGGCCAGAATAATGACCGCCCCGAATTCGGATATGCCCCGGGCCCACATCATAATGGCCCCGGACACTATACCCTGTCGGCACAGCGGCAGGGAGACGCGGGAAAATACCTGCCCGGGCGAGGCGCCCAGGGTGCGGGCAACCTTTTCCAGCCTGGGGTCCACGGCCAGAAAGCCGTCCCTGGCCGCGTTGATCAGGTAGGGCATGGAGACATAGGCCATGGCCAGGCTGATGCCAGCCTCGGTGGAGACAAAGGAAAGTCCCAGCTTGGCAAAAAAGCCGCCGACAGGAAATTTTCTGCCGTAGACCATCAACAGGGCAATCCCCATGGCGGTGTGAGGGATCATGATCGGCAGATCAACCAGTCCCTGGAGGATACTTTTACCCGCAAAGGAACCACGGGCCAGCAGATAGGCCAGGGGTATCCCCAGCAGGAGCCCGGCCAGGGTTGCCCACAGGGCGCAGCGCATGGTGAGAAGAATAGAGGCGCTGACCTCATGGTCCGCCAGGGTGGCGCGGAGAACAGCGGGATCAGTACCGGTGACCATATTGAGCAGCGGCAGGGCAAGCAAAAGAATCAGGATGAGGCCGAGAGCGGCCATGCCGATGCGAAAGGTACTCATGCCGACCTTGCCGTCCTCCTCAGTTGGCCATGGGTAACGGCGTGCCTTGGATACTGTTTTTCAGCTCCCTGGGCAGCTCTTCCACCCTGCCGCTCACCCGGACCGGCCACAGGGGCGGCTGGCCGTTTTTTTGCATTATCGCCCGACCTTCCGGCCCGATGAGAAACCGGACAAAGGAGATCGCCGCCTCGCGGTTGGGAGCGTTTTTGCAGATCGTAATTCCATACAGCATGGGTTTTCCCTTTTTGGTGATATACTCGCCCGGTTTTTTGCCCGCTATCCTGATGGACGCCCGGGCGTAATACCTGGCCATGGCCGCGGATTTCAGGTTAATGGCATCGGGCAGGGTGACAAAGGGCATCCGGTGCTGCTCGGCAATCGAGCGGTAGATAAAGAGATAATCGAGCTCGCCGCTTTCCAGGAGCGCTATCAGGTCGGTTTCCTTGGGACGGATGTTTTTGGGCGGGCAATTTTTTTGTAATTTTTGGTATAATCCTGGCTGGTTGTAGTATTGCTCGGCAAGCTGCCAGCTGAGCAGGGTGCGGTAACCGCATGGGTCGGTATCCGGGTCGGAATGACCGTAGCGAACGCCTGTTCGCAGCAGAATCTGCGGCCAGTTTTTTTGGTTAATTTCCCCGGCATACAGTGAGTCCGGACCATACATGATCGCCATTTCATTGGTGGCAAAGGCAATGTCCCAGTCGGCAAACCCTGGTATCAGCAGGTTGTCGATCACCGTGTAATCGGCCGAGGCCATGATGTCGCAGGTCCTGCCGAGATCAATGATTTTGCGGGCGCAGGTACGGGAACCAGCGGCCTCCCGCAGAACATGGATGCCGGGATATTTTTTGGTAAATGCTGCCGAGATCTGCTTAAACGGGATTGACAGGGAACCGGCATGGAAAATAATCAGGTTCCCGGCCGGTTGGGCCGAGGCCATGCCCGAAATTGACACCGGCACAATGGCTGTCAAAACTGTCAGCAAAAGATATACCGCAGACCTGGCGAAATTTTTTCCTGTTGTTGATTGCACGGATCTGTTCATGCGTTGGAGTGGGCGGTCGTTGGTAATGACCTTGGTCACAATGCAGGTACAACACACTGGAGAAGGTAAACTTCGGGCTTGTTCCTGTCAATCTCTTTCGTTGTGCCGTGGTGCCGGGACGAGCAGGCGCCAAAAACAGGTAGTCAGGTGGGCGGGCAAGGGGAAAACCATGCCGGAACAAAATATCGACAGTGTTCCGGCATGGAAGGGAGGGTCAGATTATTTGATTGCAAGGTGACGGTGAGGTGGCTGTGATGGTTTCTTTTTCGGCAGTTCTATCTTCAGCACGCCCCGTCGATATTTTGCCCGTGCCTTGTCCGGGTTGACCTGCGCCGGCAGGGCAAGAGCGCGCTCAAAGCTGCCGTAAGCGCATTCCACCACATGATACCTGCCCTTGTCCGATTCCCGTTCTATCTTTTTCTCGCCGCGGATGATGAGAATATCGTCCTGCACCTCGATGTCAAAGTCACTTTTTTTCATGCCCGGGGCCTCGATCCTGACAATGATCTTGTTGCGGGAGTCAAAGACCTCGGCGGCCAGCAGACCCCAGCCGATACTGCGCCGGTCGCCTTCCGCAAGCGCCAGGGCATTGTCCTTTTTTCCCGCCTTTGCCGGCAGGGAAAAGCGGGTGACGGCATTGGTCGCCCTGCTTGTCAGCTTGTTCCAGCCTTCAATGACCGTATCCCATACCTGGCCCAGGCCCTGTCGAAGTTGTGTCAGTGTTGCCATCTTCTTCACCTCCTTTTCTGTGTTTGTTGCCTGTATCGGAAGCTTATCATGCATATGAAAAAATGATGGCGTCGTAAAAACTTCGATCTACTTCGTCGTGTGTCCTGTGGCGATTCTCGACATACTACATACATGTATAGTCAAGACCCACCACAGAACACTACTCCTTGTATATCTGTGTTTTTACTTAGCCATCTTTAAGCATTGTCTGGACTTTTTACGAGTTCATCAAAAATAGGTTCTGCAATCGGCAGCGTAAAGAGAGCTGGTGCAGGATTCAGGCTAACAGTACCTTAAAGAAGTATGCGATACACCTCTTCCACCTGCTCCCATTCCCGGCTGCCGGGATTTTTCAACTCCGGATTGATTGCCTTGAACACCCGTGCCAGGCTGATGGTAATTGCGCCGACCAGTTCCGGGATCTTTTTTTCCGTCATGTCGGATATCCCAAGTTTGAGCGGGGGCAGGGTGGCCTGCTGTTCAAGAATGGGCGTAAGCGAGAGTTCCTCGTCAAATTCCTTGAAATCACGGATGGCCTGCTGCAGACCGGCGGTGATGGGAATGTCCTGGTACTCGATGATGTCCCGGCCGTTTATGCTGGCGGACACCTGCCCCAGCAGGAGAAGATCGCGTAATCGTTCCCCGATAAAATTGCTGAGCCGCTTAACATCGCTTTTATCTATATCCAGTCCTGCAGCCCCGCGAAACAGTCGTTGCAGTTGCTTGATTCCCATAACCATGGTTCTTTCCTCCACTGTCTTCCTATTGCCTGATTTATTTCAGGATTTATTTCAGGATTGATTATTTTGTCTGTTTGGCCATTTTGCGTACGGCAAGAGCGGTGAAGGTCAACATCCAGCCATACATCAGCAACTCTATACTGACCATTATTCCTATGACCCAGAGGCCGGAGATCGGCCAGCTTATGCCCAGAATAATGGCGAACAGGATGTCAACAACACCGATAACCACCGGCATCACCCATTTCCATCCCAGCTTGCGCAGGCGCAACCCGTAGACAATGCGGATGATACCCATGGCAAGAAAGATACCGCCCAGAAACAGGGTGAGGGCAGCCGATGCCGCTACAGGATTCATCAGGATCAATGCCCCGGCGCCGATGTACAGGACACCAAGCAGGACATGGACCATCTTGCCCCGCCATTTCTCTTCCCTGTCCATGATGGTCTGGACCAGGGCAAAGGTGCCGTTGACAATGATGATGGCTCCGAAAAAGAGCACCGTTACCAGGGTCATGGCCACGCTCTGCACCAGACCGATACTACCGGTTACCAGCATAAGAATACCAAGCGCCAGCAGCCAGCCCCATTTGCGGGGCAGTTCCTCCAGGTCAACCACCATCACTTCAGCGGCTATTTTTTCTTCGTTACTCATGGTTCTCCTCCTTATTAAAAAACATCAGTTTTGGTTTCAGATAAGGTGGAGCACCGCAAGGCGGTGCTCCACGTGACTTTCTTGCCGCAGCCAGACTGGATTACCGGCCATGGTTTTGCGTCAACTTAGGAAAACGCGATACTTGGTGTCGCCCATTTCCGCTGCATCCTTTAGTCCGGCGAGGTGGCAATGGCATCAGATATGCTCATTGTGGAGGATGCCGAAAATTTTCTCCTTGAATTTTTTCAACGAATTTTTCAGCTTTTCTGTGTAGCCCTTGCCGAACTTGCCGCCTTTGGTTTTTTTCTCGATTTCCTTGAGCTGTTTGTAAAAAGTTTTGTACTCGTTCTTGTCCCCGTAACCGAGCGCCTCGGCCATTTCGAGCTGGGTCCTGGTATCTGCAAGCAGGCTTGCCAGTTCTTTATTCTGCTCTTTGGTCCGATTTTTCTGTGCGGCAAGTGTTTCCGCTTTCTTGAGCATCTCTTCAGCCCTCAGAATGGGCAGCGGGATCACGTTTTTGGTGATGACCAGCGTTGACAGCAGATCATACAGGCTTGCCTTGGCCTCCTGGTATTTCCCCTCATCGACCAGCTTGGCCACGGCCTTGATGCCCTGCGAGTAACTTGCCAGCGGCAGGGAGGTAACTACCAGATCGATTTCAGAGGTCAGGCCCATGAGGATTTCCCTTGCCTGCTGGACTTCTCCGTCATCAAGGAGATCTTTTGCCGTTTTCACGGCTTTTTTGATGGTATCAACCGAACTGATGAGGTCATAGGTCTCGACCCGTACATCAATGGGAGCATTGGCCATATCAGGTTCGCGGGCAATAACGATATCCAGTTTGCCCGAAACCACTGCCAGGGCGTCCAGTGCCTTTTGTTTGTCTTTCTTGTCAAGGGCTTCAATTGCCTTTTTGGTCTGGGCAAGGGCGGTTACCGCCTCCTTGATAACCGTGGCCCTCTTCTTTGTCGCCGCCTCGCGGGTTTTGCTCTTTACCTCCTTGCTCACCTTGGCGGTTGCGGCAGCCTTGGTTTTATCGGCGCCAGCCTGTGCCATTGCCGTGGTGGTAAACAGCATGGCTCCGGCTGCCAGCAGACAGATCATGGTTTGCCGAAAATGTTTTCGCTCTTTCATAGCACACCTCCTGTGTAGGGTTTGGTTGGGTTTTTTAAGAAAAAATATTTTGTATGCTGTGATAACAGCAAGAGGTGTGCCATCCGCTAAAATAACGAATTGTCAATGTGATACATGGTGTGGGGATGTCG
>JALVAI010000359.1 GCA_027011235.1 Desulfobulbaceae bacterium | reverse complement strand
TATTTTGTCTTCATTGCCGGTCAGCATCATTGCTGTTTCGTGGTAGCGAAGCCCGGAAATAGCGGCGCAGACGGCTTCGGCCTTGTCTGGGGCCACCCGCGTTGCCAGCACCACCTGCTCCTGTTGCAGTTGGGCGGAGAGGATTTCTATCAGTTGCCCGACGGTTTTTTCCTGGCCAAAGACGGCCTCCGGGATACCGGTGCGCAGGCAGCGGTGATGATCCAGACAGGCGGAATCCAGGGTCTGTTCAGGAAGGCTGCGCAGCCGTGAGACAACATCGGTTATGTCAACCCGGTTGTTTTGCAGGTCCTGCAGAAGGGAATAGAGCTGCTTCTCATTCATGATCGCCATCCTACCACGGGTGAAATGGCAGGTAAACCATTTACGACCGTCCATGCTTCTGGTACAGTGAGAACTCAGGCTCCGGGATTGTAACTTCTTCCCGGCGCCTTTCTTTCATCCAATGCGAACCTGGAGGAAACATGTCCGAGGATCATTATCCAGAGTATATTGCCGCCCTGCTCAAGGCGGAGAAATATCCGCACCCCGTTGACACGGTGGACCTGGTGCAGACGCATATCTCATTTGTCCTGCTGGCCGGGGATTTTGTCTACAAATTTAAAAAACCGGTCAATTTCGGTTTTCTTGACTTTTCAACCCTGGAAAAACGTGGCTATTGCTGTGAACAGGAGCTGGTGCTCAATCGCCGGCTGAGCCCGGAAATTTATCTTGGCCTGGTGACGGTTACAGATGATGATGGTGTGATCACCCTTGACGGTCAGGGCCCGGTCATTGAATATGGGGTAAAAATGCGGCGCATGCCCGAAGAGCGCATGATGGTTCGGGTCATCGATCGGGGAGAGCTGCAGCCTGATCATATCCAGGCCCTGGTGGATGTCCTTGTCCCCTTTTATGAAAAGGCGGAAACAAGCCCTGCCATCGATAAATTCGGCACTGCCGAGGCAGTGGCTGTCAATGTGCTGGAAAATTTTGACCAGACCAGGGATTTCATCGGTGGCGGCGCCCTGAGCAGGGAGCAGTTTGATCTGATATCCGCCTATGCCCGTTCGGTGCTGGCGCAAACGGATATCTTCCAGGCCAGGATCGAGGCGGGCAGGATACGTGACTGTCATGGCGATCTCTATTCGGCCAATATCTGCCTGGCCGACAAGGTGTATATCTACGACTGCATTGAATTTAACGAGCGGTTTCGGTATTGCGATGTGGCAAGCGATGTCGCTTTTCTGGCCATGGATCTGGACTTTCATGGTCTGCAGGAGATGTCGGCGCTCTTTATTGATCGGTTCTGTGCCCGGTCAGGGGATGAGGGGTTGCGCCAAATGCTCAACTTTTACACCTGTTATCGCGCCTATGTGCGGGGAAAGATAGGGTTGTTTACTGCTGCCGATCCTGCAGTTGATGCCCAGGTCAAAGAGAGGTGCCTTGCGGCTGCCGCCAGGTATTTTTCGCTGGCCTGCCAATATGCGGAGCAGGGAGAGGGATGATGCCTGCGCTTCTGGTATTTTTCGGCCTGATTGCTTCGGGTAAATCGACCCTTGCCGAAAATTTTGCCGAAAGTGAAAATATGGAATATTGGAACACGGACCGGGTGCGCAAGGAACTGGCCGGCATCGAGGCCACCTGCCGCCAGTCGGAAGCCCTGGACCAGGGCATTTACAGCCCGGCCTTTACCGAGCGCACCTATGCCGCCATGCTGGCGCGGGCAACAGACGGTTTGGGCAGGGGAAAGGGGGTGGTCCTTGATGGTTCGTACAGCCGGCGCCGTGACCGGGCGGCCGTGCTTGCCTGTGGACGGCGGGAAAAGGCACTGGTTCGC
>JALVAI010000358.1 GCA_027011235.1 Desulfobulbaceae bacterium | reverse complement strand
GGCCAATATCATTGAGCGAAAGGATTTTGTCCTTCATCTGCCCACCTGGGGGCAGCTGGAAGCCATGAATGCCAGCGCCGCGACCCTGGCGGCCGGTGTGTCCGAGGTGGAGGAACTGGGGCTTGCGCTTGAGAATTTTGAAGGGTCACGTCTGCCCAGGCTGGCTGACAGCAGGGTTGCCATGGCCTGCACCCTGCATGAAGTTCAGGAGATAGGCAGTGGGCCCTATGCCATGATTATCGGCCGTATTCATCACATCTACATTGACGATATGGCCGTTCTTGAGCAGTCCGAGGAAAAGATTCGTATTTCTCCCAAGATCCTTGATCCGGTCGGTCGCCTAGGCGGGCCACGGTATACCAAGCTGGGCAAGGTCGTCGCCCTTGCCCGGCCTGAATAGCGCCGTTTTGGGCGAGGCGACAAAGACGCGGCACTGGAATAACATGCCTGAAAAAAGGCCGTCGGGCGGGAAGAGGGGAGAGTACGGGTGGACATGGGGACGGCAACGCTTTTTCTGCTCTTTCTTGCCGGGCTGTTGGCGGGATTTATTGATTCCATTGCCGGCGGCGGAGGCATCATCACCGTACCGGCGCTGCTGGCCGCGGGTATTCCGCCGCACCAGGCCCTGGCCACCAACAAGCTGCAGAGTTCCTGCGGCAGCCTGACCGCTGCCGCCAACTATTCCAGGCTGGGATTGATGAATCCCGGCGAACTGATCATTGGTTTTGTCTTCAGTTTTCTGGGGGCGGTGGGTGGCGCCATCACTGTTCAGTTTTTCAGCGGTGATTTTCTGGAAAATCTGATCATCATCATGCTTGTCATTCTCTTTGTCTATACCCTGCTGTCACCACAGCTCGGTTTCAGGCAAAGACAGCACAAGATCAAACATAGCATTTTCTATGTGATTTTCGGCGTCCTTATCGGCTTTTATGACGGTTTCTTCGGCCCCGGCACCGGCAGCTTCTGGACCATTTCCCTGGTGGTCCTGCTTGGGCTTGACCTCAAACAGGCGACCGCCCAGACCAAGCTCTTTAACCTGACCAGTAATGTCGTTGCCCTGGCCGTCTTCCTCTACTCCGGCCTGGTTCTCTGGAGGGCCGGTCTTGCCATGGGCGCAGGCCAGGTTATCGGCGCCTTTTGCGGCTCCACCCTGGTGAGCAGAAAAGAGGTCCGTTTCATCAGGGTGTTTTTCCTCTGTGTCGTTGCCGCAACCATTATCAAGCTGTCCGTGGACCGATTCTGTTGATCGACGGGCTGGATTATTCAATAGGCAAGTCCGACCCGGTCCCTGACCAGATCAAGGGTGGCGGTCGCCTTTTCCCGGGCCTTGTCCGCTCCCCTGCGCAGGACCTGGCGTAAATAGTCCTGGTCGGCCAGCAGTTCTTTTTTTCTTTGCCGGGCATCGGCGTAGTAATCCCTGATAAGCTCGAACAGGTCCTGTTTGATATACCCATAGGCGGCGCCGCCGTTGATGTACAGCTCTCGAACCTCTGCCAGCTTGTCTTCCGGGGCAAAGAGCTTGAGGAGGGCGAAAAGGTTGCAGGTGTCTGGGTCCTTGGGATCTTCAACCGGCGTTGCATCGGTCTTGATCGCCATCACCTTTTTCCTGAGCGGTTTGTCATCAAGGAATATCGGGATGGTGTTACCGTATGATTTTGACATCTTCTGTCCATCCAGGCCCGGCACAATGGCCGTATCGGCGTTGATCGCCGGTTCCGGTATCACAAAGGTCTCGCCATAGGTATTATTGAATTTTATGGCAATGTCGCGGGCGACCTCGAGGTGCTGTTTCTGGTCCTTGCCCACTGGCACGATTTCTGACTGGTAGAGAAGGATAT
>JALVAI010000357.1 GCA_027011235.1 Desulfobulbaceae bacterium | reverse complement strand
ACCGAGGAACACATGCTCAGGTTAAAAAACTAATTTATAAAAGCCCATTTCCTCTTCAACCGGGTGGTTAATCCCGCCGACGGCGGGACTCTACCAACTGAGCTACCGAGGAACACATGCTCAGGTTAAAAAACTAATTTATAAAAGCCCATTTCCTCTTCAACCGGGTGGTTAATCCCGCCGACGGCGGGACTCTACCAACTGAGCTACCGAGGAACACATGCTCAGGTTCAAATAATAATTTATAAATGATCACTTTCTATTTAACCGGGGAGTTAATCCTACTCATTTCCGTGATTAGGATGTACCCATATAACGAGGCAGTTTAATAGCACAGTGCTGGAATGCCGTCAAGAAAAAGTTCAAAAAATGGTTGCGCTCCCGAAAAAAAACCGGTAACTGGTATGTTTCTTTCCATCCCGCCTTATGTCGGGGCGTAGCGCAGCCTGGTTAGCGCGCCTGCCTTGGGAGCAGGAGGTCGCAGGTTCGAATCCTGCCGCCCCGACCATCTTCTTTCTCCCTTTCCTGTCAATGTTTTCTGCCCTTTTGCGAAAAATTATGGCATAATCATTGGATGATCAACGAGATTCTGATGCAACAGGCCAATCTTTTTTTTCCCGGCGTCAGCGAGAATCCGGAGGTGTTCACCGCTGCTGTCGATAGCGGGGATCTCATCGTTGATCCGGACAAACTGATTAATCTGCTGCAAAGTTGCCTCCATGATGAAGCCATTATCGAGGTCCAGTTTGATGACCTGACACGCGTTTTTTTCTGTCGACTGCTTGATCACAAGCCTGAACTGGAAGAGATCGAATCAGACGGCGTGGTCATGCTGGTTGAACCGGAATACACAAAAGCAGAGTATCTTGCCAAAGGAGACCATCTTATCATTACGCCTGTGGAGCCCTCCATCGGCAATTTTCTTATCTGTTCGGTGGGACGCGTTCTGCTGCGACTGCTCGGAAGTCGTTGCGCCTTTGAATTTGGTTGTTTTTTTGAAGAGAAAATCCGGGTGCGGGGCATGCCGGTCCTTAAATGTTCATTTCCGCTTTTTGCCCGCCAGGTCAGGGGTGCCAGGGCCTATCGAGCCAAGATTCCCAAAGACATGGAGCTGACAATCCAGGTGGAGCGACAGGGCAGAAGGGAAAATTTTTCCACCTGTCCCATTGATATCAGTGTCGAGGGCATGATGTTCGTCGATCCGTTCGGCAAGTATTCCGACCTGCGGGAAGAGGAGAAAATATGGATGGAACTCTATTGGCCCAGGGGACGCAGCCTGAAGGTCAATGCCCGAGTGGCCCATGTGAGTCGGTTACGGGACAAAAAAGGCATTCAGTACTGCTGTGGTATCCAGTTTGATCTGGCAACCAGGGCGCTGGCACGAGATATTGAATTGCTGGTCGCCGGAGTACAGCGTCGTCGCCTGCGGGAGTTGTCCGAAATCAGCGATCAGTTCGGGGTTGATTTCAACAACTGGTAGCCCTGATTTTCCACCCTTATTCCAGACCCGCCTCGCCGGTTGTCCCGTCGATGGAAGGTTTGTATTCCTTGAGATAGATCTCCGCCAGGGTAAGAAAGGCGGTGATAACGAGCGGCCCGTAAATGATGCCCAGAATTCCGAACAGGCTCATGCCGCCCAGAATGGCCAATAAAACCAGAAGGGTATGCATTTTGACCTGGCTGGAGACAAATTTAGGTTTTACCAGATATTCCATGGAAAATGAGAGCAGACCGTAAAAAACCAGGGTCAGTATCGCCTGGCCGCCGTGGCCGTTGATAAAGAGGAATGCCGAGGTTGGAATAAGAACAGCGCCAATGCCGAATATGGGAAGAAAGGCCAGCACCGCCATGACACTGCCCCAGAGCACCGGGGAATTCAGGCCAAGCACGGAAAAGTAGATACCGCCGATAACACCCTGGAACAGACCGCTTATGCCGTTGCCAACCAGGATGACCCCGGATATCTCCATAAATTTGTCCATCAGCAGTTTGTCCTGCTCTTCAGGCAGGGGGGAAAGTCTGCTTAAAAATTCGATCAGACGGTCGATTTCCATTAAAAGAAAAAAGATCACCATGATCAGGATGCAGAACTGAAGGACAAAGCTCATGATATTGGCGGCCCAGCCGGACGCCTTGCCATAGATGAAAAGACCGGCGCTTTTACTCAGATCGGAAATCAGGCGGGTAACATCTGCGGGCTCAAAATTTATTCCAAATCCTACCAGTAGCTCTTGTGCCCGTCCGGCCAATGTATTATTCTGCAGGGATTGCTGGAGCTTGAACAGGATGTTGCTGTCTCTGCTCCAGTGGAAGAGGTTCATCGCCTCCGAAGAAAGGGCGCCGATACAGAATGTCAGGGGGACAAAGACAATTATGGTAATCAGCAGGCAGGTGATTGATGAGGCCAGCCATGGCGGGATCCATCTGCAGAGCAACAGATAGACGGGCCGGAAGATACCGGCCAGCAGAAAGGCAAGAATCAGCAACTGCCAAAAGGGCCAGAGCAGCCAGCCAAGCAGCAACAGGACAATAAGAAAGAGAGCGAGGAAATACTTTGCCTGCAGAGAGTAGAGCATCCTGTCCACCTCGCCGGGAAAGCGCTGTTGCCGGGGAAGATGTTTGGCAGGCCGGTTGTCGGATTTGGAGGTCGGCATGGTGTTCTCTTCGGGTTTCCTGGAGAAAAAATTCATTTGCTGCTGAATAGTCAGGTTGAATATAGCATGAAAATATAATGGAGCAAGCAGGTAGGACAATTATGTTAGGGACGGAACTTGAAATAGCGGTGCAGAAAGCGACACCGGAACAGTTGAAAGAAAAGCCGGACCAGAACGCTCTTGGTTTTGGTTCCATTTTTACCGATCACATGTTTGTCATGCACTGGAACCGTGACCAAGGCTGGCATGATGCCCGGATCCAGCCGTATCAGGACTTTTCCATGGATCCGGCGGCAATGGTTTTCCATTATGGCCAGGCGATTTTTGAAGGGCTGAAGGCCTATCATGGGGACAATGGAGAAATACTGCTGTTCCGACCCCGGAGCAATTTCGAACGGATGAACAAATCAGCCGTCCGCATGTGTATGCCGCGGATTCCGGTTGACCGCATGCTGCAGGCCTTAAAGGCCCTTGTCTATCTCGAGCGCTCCTGGGTGCCCACTGCCCCCGGGGCCACCCTCTATCTGCGGCCGACCATGATTGCCTCGGAACCGGCATTGGGATTGCGGCCTTCGGATGAATACATCTTTTTTATCCTCGCAAGTCCGGTCGGCGCCTACTATGCAGAAGGGTTTAATCCCGTCAAAATTTACGTGGAGAGCAAATATGTCCGGGCCGTTCCCGGTGGCGTCGGTGAGGCCAAGACCGCCGGCAACTATGCCGCCAGTGTCAAAGCACTCACCGAGGCCCAGCGCAACGGGTATTCTCAGGTACTCTGGCTCGATGCCCTTGAACATAAATATATAGAAGAGGTGGGCACCTCCAATGCCTTTTTCGTCATCGATGACGAGCTCATTACCCCGCCTCTTGCCGGCACCATTCTTCCGGGGGTGACCCGTGATTCAGTCCTGCAGCTCGCCCGTGACCGGGGGATGAAGGTCAACGAGCGGAGGATCAGTATTGACGAGGTTGTCCAGTCTGCTGAAGACGGCAGTCTGCAGGAGGTTTTCAGCACCGGCACCGCCGCTGTTATTTCGCCCCTTGGTGAACTTTTTTACAACGGAGAACGTATTATCGTCAATAATGGGGAAACCGGACCTGTGGCCCAGCATTTTTTTGACGAACTGCAGGCCATTCAGTTCGGCCGCCGGCCCGATCCCCATGGCTGGATGGTGCAGGTTGCCTGAAAGTTTCTTTTTGCAGCATTCAAATCCCTCCTTTTATCAACATCTTGGGCGGAAAAATTTTTTTTCCGCCCAGGCCCTTGATTTTTCAAAAACCATCCCTATTGTTTTGCGCAGTTTGGTGAATGAAACTTCGTTTTTGTCCGACGGCAGTGGCTTGAGCCGGTAGTCGGACACGAACTTTCTTTCCGGCTCAAACATTTCCATTAAAACCTAATTAAACGAAAAGGGAGGATTGTCCATGAAGATTCGTCCATTGAATGACCGCATACTGGTCAAGAGATTGGAGGAAGAGGAAAAAACCGCAGGTGGAATCATCATTCCAGATTCTGCCAAGGAAAAACCGGCCGAGGGTGAGATCATAGCCATCGGACCCGGCAAGCTGAACGATGCGGGTGAACGTGTTGCCATAGATCTGAAGGTAGGCGACCGGGTTCTTTTCTCCAAATATGGCGGCACTGACGTCAAACTGGACGGTGAAGACTATCTGATTATGCGTGAGGATGATATCCTCGGTGTGATTGAATAATATTGACGGCAAACTGAGCGAGAAAGGAGAGTAAATATGTCTGCAAAAGAATTAAAATACAGCGCCAAGGCCCGCGAGGCCATGCTGACCGGTGTAAACACCCTGGCAAATGCTGTGAAGGTGACCCTTGGTCCCAAGGGTCGGAATGTCCTGATTGAAAAATCTTTTGGCGCGCCCGTGATCACCAAAGACGGTGTGACCGTTGCCAAGGAAATCGAGATCAAGGACAAGTTTGAAAACATGGGCGCCCAGATGGTTAAAGAGGTGGCCTCCAAGACTTCCGACGTAGCCGGTGACGGAACCACGACCGCCACCGTACTGGCCCAGGCCATCTACACCGAGGGGACCAAGCTGGTGGCAGCCGGCTCCAACCCCATGGAAATCAAGCGTGGTATCGATGCCTCGGTTGAGGCTGTAGTCGCCGAGCTGGCCAATATCTCCAGCCCGACCAAGGAGCAGAAAGAGATTGCCCAGGTCGGAACCATTTCCGCAAACAACGATGAAACTATTGGTAACATCATTGCCGAGGCCATGGACAAGGTCGGCAAGGAAGGCGTTATCACTGTGGAAGAGGCCAAATCCATGGAGACTTCCCTGGAGGTGGTTGAGGGTATGCAGTTTGACCGCGGCTATCTTTCCCCCTATTTTGTGACCGATGCCGAGCGCATGGAGGTCAACATGGAAGATCCGCTGATTCTCATTAACGAGAAAAAGATCTCCAACATGAAAGACCTGCTGCCCATCCTCGAGTCTGTTGCCAAGATGGGCAAACCGCTGTTCATCATCGCCGAAGATGTTGACGGCGAGGCCCTGGCAACCCTGGTTGTCAACAAGCTGCGCGGTACCTTAAATGTTGCCGCTGTCAAGGCGCCCGGTTTTGGTGATCGCCGCAAGGCAATGCTGGAGGATATCGCTATCCTCACCGGCGGCCAGGTCATTACCGAGGATCTGGGCATCAAGCTTGAGAATGTAACCGTCAATGACCTTGGAACCGCCAAACGAGTCGTTGTCGACAAGGACAACACCACCATTGTTGACGGCGCCGGTGACAAGGACAAGCTGGCAGCCCGCGTTAAACAGATCCGGGCCCAGATTGATGATTCCACCTCCGATTATGATCGCGAGAAACTGCAGGAACGTCTGGCCAAGCTGATCGGCGGGGTTGCCGTTATCAATGTCGGCGCGGCAACCGAGGTGGAAATGAAAGAGAAAAAGGCCCGGGTTGAGGATGCACTCAATGCAACCCGCGCAGCCGTTGAAGAGGGAATCGTTCCCGGTGGCGGCGTGGCTTACATCCGCTGCCTGAAGGCGCTTGACGGCCTTGATCTGCCAGGTGAGCAGGCCCTGGGCAAGGACATTATCCGTCGCGCCCTGGAAGAACCCGTTCGCCAGATTGCCTGCAATGCGGGTCGTGAAGGTTCCGTCATCGTTGAAAAGGTGAAGGATCTTGAAGGCGCCAATGGTTTCAATGCGGCAACCGAAGAGTACGGCGACCTGATTGAGGCCGGTGTCATTGATCCTGCCAAGGTAAGCCGGACCGCTCTCCAGAATGCCGCATCCGTATCCGGTATGCTGTTGACCACCGAGTGTATGATCGCCGAAGAGCCGGAAGATGAGTCCGCCGCCGGTGGCGGAATGCCTCCGGGTGGAATGGGCGGTATGGGCGGCATGGGTGGAATGGGCGGTATGATGTAAAACCGGTCAGGCCACAAACCATTGCTTGAGGGTCCTTTTCCCGGTTGCCCGGGAAAAGGACCCTTTTTTATATCAGCAGGAAAGAAAAGAAGGAGCTGCAGAGTAAAATTTACGCTTTCCTGTTGACAAACGAGAAGAAATTTTGAATATTGGCACGGTTCAAGCGTACCATTTTCCATCTATTGATGGGTAAAATAAATATGGCGATGTAGCTCAGATGGTTAGAGCATACGGCTCATATCCGTAGTGTCCGGGGTTCAATTCCCTGCATCGCCACCAGTTCATTACATAACCCGTGTATAGTCCATTGATTATACACGGGTTATTTCGTGCAGCACCCTTCGCGGTGGCAATGCGCTGAACCAGTGGCGCAGACTTGGCGCAACCACAGTTCCCACCGGCCTAAATGGACCTCATAACAAACGAGGTCAGAGCCATGCACACACCGTCCTTTCTGCTGAAAACTTCCTTTGACATTCAGCATCTTCACCTTACTCCTGAACCACCCAGCAGGTAACATTTTGAAATAATATGAATAGTTACCTCCAAGCATATCAACATGATGTTTGTCCGCAGCATGAAAAGCCAATTCCTTACTCAACTCCGCGATCGGCTTCTGCCCATGCTGATGAACGACCAAGCCCTTCCAGGTGCAACAGGAGAAAAACGTATGATCCGGGCTAATCAT
>JALVAI010000356.1 GCA_027011235.1 Desulfobulbaceae bacterium | reverse complement strand
CATCACCAGCGAGGTTGGGCCATGCCCCTGGAAAAAGGGCCATAAACTTGTACGTATCGGTATCAAGGCCAAAAATATCGCAAAGGACAAGCTCCCGCCCTCCAACCTGGTCTTTCTGGTAGATGTTTCCGGCTCCATGACCGCGGCCAACAAGCTGCCGCTTTTAAAAAAGGCCATGAAAATGCTTGTCCGGCAGCTGGACAGGGATGACCGGGTCAGCATGGTCGTGTATGCGGGCATGGACAGGGTCGTTCTTCCACCCACGGCCGGCAACAAGCAGAACAAAATCATGGCCGCCATCGATGCCCTGGGCGCAGGGGGGGCCACCCACGCATCCAGCGGGATAATTACCGCCTACAAACTGGCGCAACAGGTCTATATGCCGGGTGGAAATAATCGAATCATCCTGGCCTCGGACGGGGACTTCAATGTCGGCATTACCAGCAGAGATGAACTGCAACGACTCATCGAGGAAAAAAGAAAATCAGGCATCTATCTCACCGTTCTCGGATTTGGCATGGGTAACTATCACGACGACACCATGGAAATTCTGGCGGACAAGGGAAACGGCAATTACGCCTATATAGACAACCTGCTGGAGGCCAAGAAGGTCATGGTCAAGGAGATGAGCGGCACCATGTTTACCCTGGCCAGGGACGTCAAGCTGCAAATTGAATTTAACCCGGCCAAAGTTGCCGCCTACCGACTCATCGGTTACGAAAACAGGGCCCTGGCCGATGAGGATTTCAACAACGACCGCAAAGATGCCGGCGAAATAGGGGTTGGCCATACGGTCACCGCCCTGTATGAACTCATTCCCGCAGGCTCTAATGAGGTGCCCTCGGTTGATCCGTTAAAATACCAAAAAATTACCAAAACAACGCAGAAAAAATATCAAGACGAAATCATGACCATCAAACTGCGGTACAAACCTCTCAACACTACCAAATCCGTTCTCCTGAGCAAATCAGTCAAGGACAGGGAGACATCGCTTGCCCGGACAAGTGATGATTTCCGTTTTGCCGCTGCTGTCGCCGCCTTCGGCATGCTTCTTGAACATTCACCATTCGCTGGCGATTTTGATTTTGAACAGGTACTCACCCTGGCAAAAAGGTCCAGGGGCAGCGATGATGAAGGATACCGGGCGGAATTTATCCGATTGGTCGAAACAGCTGATTTATTGAGCAAATCTACCATGCCGCCACAAAGCGGCAACACAATGCATGGCCTGCGCAGATAAACGGCTGCAAACGCAACACCGATATATTACACCTGAGCCGTAAAGATCCGGACGGAAGACTGCCCGGATCCTTACGGACAACTGTTTTATGAATAGCAGACCTCTTCCCTTCCCTGCCGAAAATCAGGCACTGAATTATCAAAACCCTTGCCAGGCTCTGCACTCCCGGTCCACAACCAGATGGGAAGATTTTTCTGATCGGGCAGGCAGCCGAAAAAACGGGCCGCCAGGACGGCAAAACAAAACTGCTCCCCGGTAAGCCGGGCAACAGGCGTTTTGCCGCTGATAAAATACTCCAGGCGGCCATCACTGCTGACAGCAAGCCGGTTTCCCTTTTTTTTCATAATACTGTCACGTAAAAAACGGACAGAACAAAGTTTTAATTTTCCGTTTTTTCGGAGTGAAAAACCAAACATTGTCTGTCGTACTATCATCTTGTACTGCATAACAACCTCCTCTGGCAAACATGAAAATCCCATATTTTCAGCAGGGCAACCTGTCCCTTCTCATTATTTTCCTTGACTCTACCAGAGCTGACCTGTCATATAGTGACAGTCCTGTCTTTTTTTTAACTTTTTTTCATTTTCTCATTTCAGAGCATGATGAGAC
>JALVAI010000355.1 GCA_027011235.1 Desulfobulbaceae bacterium | reverse complement strand
GGCAGCCACCAACCTGCCGGTGGGCAATGTGCCGCTCTACCAGGCCTTTGCCGAGACCATCAGAAAGTATAAAAACCCCAATAAACTGGATCCTGAATATCTCTTTGAACTGATTGAGCGGCAACTCGAGGATGGCATATCCTTTATGGCCATCCATTGCGGCATCAACCGCTTCTCCATCGAACGACTGCGGAAACAGGGATACCGTTATGGTGGTCTGGTATCCAAGGGGGGAACATTTATGGTTTCCTGGATGGAATACAATGACAGGGAAAACCCCCTCTATGAACAGTTTGACCGGGTCTGTGGACTGATGAAGAAATATGACGCGGTCCTGTCGCTTGGCAATGGCATCCGGGCCGGGGCCATTCACGATTCCCACGACCGGGCCCAGATGGCCGAGATGATCATCAACTGTGAGCTGGCCGAGCTTGGCCGGGACATGGGCTGCCAGATGATGGTGGAAGGGCCGGGCCATGTGCCTCTTGATGAAATAGGGGCCAACATCCTGCTGGAAAAGCGAATGAGCGGCAATGCCCCTTATTACGTGCTTGGACCTCTGCCCATGGACAGCGGTGCCGGTTATGACCATATTACCGCGGCCGTGGGCGCGGCCCATTCCGCCTGGCAGGGGGCTGATCTGATCTGTTATATCACGCCGGCCGAGCATCTTGCCCTGCCGGGTGTGGAAGACGTGCGCGAAGGGGTGCGCGCTACCAGGCTAGCGGCCAGGATTGGTGATATTGCCGCTGATCCCGGCCGGCGGGAGCAGGAAAAACAGGTGGCCCTTGCCCGTCGTGATATGGACTGGCAGACCCAGCTTGAACTGCTCATGTTTCCGGACAAGGCCGCTGCCATCAGGCGCAGCCGCCGCCCGGAAGACAAAAAAACCTGCACCATGTGCGGTGATTTCTGCGCCATGGCACGGGGCAGGTCTCTGTTTGAAGATGATGTCCGGGGCGACAAGCAGGGCGGATTATAGAAACATTTTCCGGGACAGGGTAAGGGGCCGTGACAGACAATGTATTGAAGTTTTTCCGTATCTTTTGTCGCTGCCCTTTATGTTACGAACTGGTCGGCCAGGGAAAAGTTTGCCGTTTTTTTTATTCAGCGCCAAATGAGGCCCGCAGGTATTCGCGGTTTAAGCGGGCGATATTGCGGATGGAGATTCCCTTGGGGCAGACATTCTCGCACTCCCGTTCATTGCCGCAGTTGCCAAATCCCGCCTTGTCCATTGCCTCGACCATGGCCCGTGCCCGCCTGGCCCGTTCCGGCCCGCCTTGGGGCAGAAGGGCAAACTGGGAAACCTTGGCACCGGTAAAGAGCATGGCGGCCGCATTGGGGCAGGCTGCGACACAGGCGCCGCAGCCGATGCAGGCGGCGGCGTCCATTGCCTGTTCCGCCCGGTCCTGGGCCACGGGTATGGTGTTGCCGTCCTGAGCGGAACCGGCGTTGACCGATACATAGCCGCCGGCGGTAATGATGTGGTCAAAGGCGGACCGGTCAATAACAAGGTCTTTGATCAGGGGAAAGGCCTTGGCCCGAAAGGGTTCAATGACAATGGTTTCCCCGTCCCTGAAATGACGCATGTGCAGCTGGCAGAGCGTGGTTTCCCGCTCCGGGCCATGGGCAGTGCCGTTGACGACGGCGCCGCACATACCGCAGATACCTTCCCGGCAGTCGTGATCAAATGCCACCGGCTCCCGACCGGAGAGGGTAAGTTGCTCGTTGAGCACATCAAGCATTTCCAGAAACGACATATCGGTGTTGATCTCTTCCAGCCGATGTTCTTCAAAGCCGCCCGTGGCATCAGAGTCGTTCTGCCGCCAGATTTTCACCAAGATTGATAT
>JALVAI010000354.1 GCA_027011235.1 Desulfobulbaceae bacterium | reverse complement strand
ATGGACCAGTGCCCTGGCAATGGCAACCCGCTGGTTCTGGCCGCCTGATAACTGCGAGGGCATGGCTTTTGCCTTGTCGGCAATGCCGAAATAATGGAGTAATTCTTCGGCCTTTTTTTTCGCTTTTTTTTCATCGACCTTGTTGGCCTGCGGCAGCAGGGTCAGGTTATCGATGATATTTAAAAATGGAATAAGATAGTGGGCCTGAAAGATAAATCCGATTTTTTCTCTTCTAATCTTTCTGGTTTCCCTGGTAAGCCATTTGTCATCATAGACTTTTTCGTCTCCAAGCCAGATCTTTCCCGAAGTAGGCTCTTCAACGCAGCCAATCATCATGAGAAGAGTTGTTTTACCTCCCCCGCTTGGAGCGATAAGCGCGATCAGTTCACCCTTATTGATTGTAAATGAGGCATTTTTGATGACTTCGACAAGGCTGTCTCCATCCCCAAACGTTTTACAGAGATTTTCGGCCCGTATTGCTATTTTTTTATTCATGTCAGCCTCCTATGGCTGAGGCCGGATCAGCGTTAATTACCTTCTTTACCCCAACAAATGAAGCGATAATGCTGGCGATGACCACAACACCAAAAAGAATCCAGGCATCAGGTATCTCCAACACTACGCGTTTGGGAAACTTGGAATATATGAGATGGGAAAAAATATTACCGAATATAAAGGCCAGGATACCAAGTAATAAGGTTTCCTCCACAATCATCCGTACAATCATGCTGTTGGGCAGGCCCATCAGTTTCATTATGGCAATTTCTTTCATCTTTTCCAGCGTCATTGTATAAATGATAAGTGAAATGATAATGGTGGAAACAATAACAAGAATGGCGGTGAACATGCCGATTTGTTTTGACGCCTTTTCTACCACATATCTGGTTAATACCGCTTGCTGCTGTTTTCTGGTATACACGCTTTTATGGTGCCAGTGGCGGATGGCGCGGGCAACTGTTTCAGGATTGTATCCAGGGCGGACCGTGGCAATTACGGCATTGACCATGTGGGTATCCCTGTTAATTATTCCCCGCGCTCTATCGGTCTGAATCCGTTTGTTTGAATAGGAAAACTGGAGTTCCTGTGCATCCTTGATACTGATATAGACCAGGAGATCCCCACCAGAGGAGACAGTGCCGTGCGTTATGCCGACAACAGTATATATGTGACGGCCGAGTCGTACCTTATCACCAAGAGAAAACCCGGTTTTATCTGTTACAACAATTTCGTAATGATCGGTTTTCAGGGGACGGCCGCGTATCAATCTTTTCGGGTTAATCGGATTGATTGTTGAAAAAACATCGTAACCAACGGCAAAAACACGTATTTTTCCCTGTTTTTTGGGCAGTTGCATGTTTTGAAATGTTATGATGCTGCTTTTGGCAATCCCGGGAACGGATTGTATGGTATACTGGAGATCGTCATGCACCCGGGAGGCCTCTGCAAATGGTCCCAGGGTTCCCTGCTGGACAATCCACAGATCAACATTTATATCATTGAGCAGTACCTCGGCATCGACGATCATGCCTCGATAGACCCCCATCATAATCAAGACTATTCCAAGCAGCATGCCCACCCCCATGGCAGTTACAATGAATTTGCCAAGGGTATGACGAACATCTTCTTTGGCAAGATGAATCATTGAAGGATCCTCATGCCTTCATTGAGAGATTTTTTATGCCGGTCCGGCACAACAATTGCCATCTCAGGATCACCATGGGCAATGGCCATTTCGGTCTCGTTAACGGCTATTGTCTCCACGGGCATAAAATGCGCCCGCCTGTTTTTTGTCACCCACACACCTGTTTTTCCATTTTTCTGCACCACTGTTGCAAGAGGAATCTTGATAACATGATCATATC
>JALVAI010000353.1 GCA_027011235.1 Desulfobulbaceae bacterium | reverse complement strand
CAATGACGGGGTACGGTTGCTTGGCAAGCTGGAGTCCCGAAATCCAGGCGGATCCATCAAGGACCGGATTGCCCTGTCAATGGTGGAAGCAGGTGAAAAAAGCGGTGAGCTGACCCGGGATAAAATTCTTCTTGAGGCCACCAGCGGCAATACCGGCATCGGCCTGGCCATGGTCTGCGCGGCCAAGGGCTACCGCTGTCAACTGGTCATGCCGGAATCGGCCTCCATCGAACGTAGACAGATCATGCAGGCCTACGGGGCGGAGATCATCCTGACCGCGGCCCGTCGGGCCACAGACGGCGCCATTGAAAAGGCCTATGCCATGGCCCGCGAGCATCCGGACCTCTACTTCCTGACCGACCAGTTCAACAATCCGGCCAACTGGCAGGCCCATTACGACCACACCGGCCCCGAGATCTGGCGCCAGACCGAGGGCAGGGTAACCGAAATTGTCACCACCCTTGGCACCTCGGGAACGGCCATGGGCCTTTCGCGCTGGTTTACCGAGTTCCACCCGGAGGTACGGGTCATTGCCGTTGAGCCCTATCTCGGCCACAGGATCCAGGGACTGAAGAACATGAAGGAATCCTACAAGCCGACAATCTTTAACAAAACACTGCCCCATGCCATCGTCAACGTGGCTGACGAAGATGCCTTCCGCATGGCGCGCAGGCTGGCAAGAGAGGAAGGGGTATTTGCCGGCATGAGCAGCGGCGCGGCCCTGTTTGCGGCCGTGGAACGGGCGGGACAGCTCAAGAGCGGAACCGTGGTGGCGATCCTGCCCGACGGTGGTGAACGCTATCTCAGCACCTCACTCTTTGTCCGCCGCCAAAAATCAGACAAGAAAGAGCCGCAACTGCAGTTCTACAACACCATGCAGCGCCGAAAAGAGGTTTTCAAGCCCCTGCATGATGACCGGATAACCTTTTATGCCTGTGGTCCGACCGCCTATGAATCGCCAAACCTGGCCCATTGCCGCCGGCTGGTAGTCGCCGATCTGATGATCCGCTACCTGCTGTTCAAAGGATACAAGGTCGATTCCTATATGAACTTTACCGATCTTGATGACAACACTATTGCCGGCTCGGAAAAGGCAGGAATTTCCCTGCGGAAATTCACCGATGGATATATCGACGAGTTCAAACGGGCCATGGAAATCCTGGCCATCCGCAAGGCAACCGGCTATCCGCGGGCATCGGAACATGTGGGCGACATGATCGAGATCACCCATGAGCTTATCCACAAGGGATATGCCTATGAAAAACACGGGTCCATCTATTTTGATATTTCAAAGTTCAAACGATATGGACGCCTCTCCGGGGTTGATTTGAGCAAAATCAAACTGGGCCGCACGGTTGATCTTGACAACTACGAAAAGGACAACCCGCGGGACTTTACCCTCCTGAAACGTTCCACCCTGACGGAACTGAAAAGGGGCATCTTCTTTGAAACAGACTGGGGCAACGTGCGCCCGGGCTGGCATATTGAGTGTTCCGCCATGTCAACCAGGTACCTGGGCCAGACCCTGGACATCCACACTGCCGGCCAGGATCTCATGTTTCCGCACCACGAAAATGAAATCGCCATTGCCGAGGCCCTGACCGGCAAACCGCTGGCCAGGTACTGGCTCCATTCCGGCCTGCTGCTCAAGGACGGAAAAAAAATGTCGGCGGAGAACAGCAATATCGTCACCTTGCAGGATGTTCTTGACCGGGGATACAGCGGCCGGGAGATACGGTTCATGCTGCTTGGCGTCCACTATCGCAAACCGTTGCAGTTCACCTTCAAACGGCTGGATTCCGTCCGGGTCGCCCTCAAACGCCTTGATGAATTTACCAGAAAACTACTCTGCCTGCGGCCCAA
>JALVAI010000352.1 GCA_027011235.1 Desulfobulbaceae bacterium | reverse complement strand
GGATATTTGTCCCCAGGTTCAGTTTTGCAGCGATCTGCCGGGCAATGGCCTGGTTGTCACCGGTGACCATTTTGATGTCGACGCCATATTTTTTTGCCCGGGCGATTGTCTCGGCGGAATCTTCCCGGGGCGGATCAAACAGGGAAAGAATGCCGAGAAAGGTCCAGCGCTGTTCGGCTTCTTTTTTCATGCCAACCCCAAGGGCCCGGTAGCCCTTGGCGGCAAAATCATCAACGACCTGGATGGCGTGTTTTTGCTCCTCCTCATTTAAATCCGCCATTTCCATGATGACCTGGGGCGCGCCCTTTGTTACCAGAAAGGTTGTGCCGTCCCTGTCCTGCACGGTTGCCTCGGTCCGCTTGCGGACGGGATCAAAGGGAACAAATTTCGTCTGCGTAAAGGCCTGGAGCCGATTTTTGTCCCGCAGGCCCTGGAAGACGGCCTCGTCAATGGCGTCCCTGTTTTCTTCCCTGGATGCCAGGGCCGCCATCAGCAGGACCTCCTGCTCATCTTTGGCGGCAAAGACCTCTATATCGCCAAGGGTGAGTTTGTTCTGGGTCAGGGTGCCGGTTTTGTCCGAGCAGAGGATGTCCATGGAGGCCATCTCTTCAATGGATTCCAGCCGGGTGACAATGGCCTTCTTTTTCGACAGCAGCATGGCGCCCACGGCCATGGTCATGGACAGGACCGCGGGCATAGCCACCGGAATGGAGGCCACGGTCAGGATAAGGGCGAACTGGATCAGGTCGATCCAGGGCTGATGGCGATGGAGCTGGACCAGGATGAGAATGGTGACCAGAAACAGGCTGACATAGATAAGGTAGTCGCCGATGGTGAGTACCGCCTTCTGAAAATGGGAAACGGTCTTTGCCTGCTCGACAAGGCCGGCGGTCTTGCCAAATTTTGTGTTTTTACCGGTGGCCGTTACTTCGGCCACCACCTCGCCCTGCTTGACAACAGTGCCGGAAAAGATCTCCTCGTTCTGTTTTTTGGTCACGGGCAAAGACTCACCGGTCAGGGCCGACTGGTCAACACTGAGATAGTCGCCCTCGACAATCACGGCGTCGGCCGGGACCACGTCACCCAGGCGGATCCGGATGATGTCGCCAGGGACAAGTCCTGCCGCGTCAATGACCTTCCAGGCGCCGTCCCGCAGGACCCGGGCCTTCTGGGCCAGTTCTTTTTTCAACGCCTCGACTGCGTTGCCGGCGGTATACTCCTGCCAGAAGCCCACCCCGGCATTGAAGATCAGCAGGGCGACAATAATGAAAAAATCGGGCCAGTGACGAACCACTGCCGAAAGAACGGCGGCCACCTCGATCATCCAGGGGATGGGCCCCCAGAAATATCCCAGCAGTTTTTTGATGGGAGAGACCTTTTTCTCTTCAAGGGCATTGGGGCCGTACTGCTGGAGCAGGCGGGCCGCCTCATCTGAGCTGAGTCCTTTGTCCTTTGGTGTTTTTTGTGTTTTGCCGGTTGTTGGATTCGTCATGATGGAATTCCTCCCGCTACACATAGGTTGAGAATCAAGGCACTGGAAAAGTAGCTGTTAATGCTCCCACAGGATCTGGTTGGCCTCAAGCGGTATCATTGCCTTGGGGTGAAAGGGAACGATCCGGGCCGTATAATCGGTGGCCGGCCTTTTGTTTGTAACCTCGCAGGTATAGAGATAGCCGTGGATGGCACCGACCAGGGGTTCGCTGCGGGTCATGGGATGCAGTTCCGGCGGCTTGTCACCACTTTCGTCGGCATAGAGTTCCACCCGGACAAAGTCGGGATCAAGGTCATCGAGATACACCTGGACCGCAAATACGATACTGTTGTCCCTGTTCTCGGTCTCGACACGGCCGAAACGGATGGAAGGCCAGTGGCGTTCAATGGTCTGCCGCCAGAGAACGATATTTTCCGTGCATTCCTGATCCCTTGTTCTTTTTGTTACGTTTTCAAGCATTGTTAGATAATAGCTCTCCAGGTATTCCCGCACCATGCGGTTGGCGGAAAAGCGCGGGGTCAGGGTCGCCATGCTGTTGCGCAGAAGCTCTACCCACCGCCGGGGTATCCCGTTGACATTTCGCTGATAAAAGGCAGGGATAATGTCCTGTTCAAGAAGGGTGTAGAGCTCGTCCGCCTCATGCCTGTCCCATGCGGCAATATCATCGTGGAGTCCGCCGTCGCCAAGGGGCCAGCCGACCTCCGGGTTCCATGCCTCGGCCCACCAGCCATCCAGTTCCGAAACATTGAGGCCGCCGTTGACCAGGACCTTCATACCGCTGGTGCCGCAGGCCTCCCAGGGGCGGCGCGGGGTGTTGATCCAGAGATCAACGCCCTGGACCAGGTGCTGGGCGACCAGCAAGTCATAGTCAATAAGGAAAATGACCTTGTGCTCGAGGTGATAGTTATGGATAAAATTGATCCAGGCCCGGATCATGGCCTGGCCCCGCGCATCTTTTGGATGCGCCTTGCCGGCCAGGATAAGCTGTATCGGCTGTTCGATATTGCTGAGCAACCTGGCAAACCGGTCAGGGTTATAAAGGAGCAGATCGGTCCGTTTATAGGAGGTGAACCGGCGGGCAAAACCAAGGGTCAGCACATTGGGGTCAAAAATGGATTCCGCGTCAACAGGGTGATTGAGCGTTGGCCCCTGCAGGGCCTGTTGTTGGAGCAATCGTTCGCGCAGCCAGGTGATCAGCCGTTGCCGGTTGCGGCTGCGCATGGCCCACAGCTCTTCATCGCTGATCTTCATGATGGCCGCTTCCATATCCTGCAGTTCCTCCCGCCAGCGCTCCTTGCCGCAGGCCTCGGTCCACAACCGGTCGGATTCCGGTGAGTCCCAGCTCGGCACATGCACGCCGTTGGTGACATGGCCCACCGGCACCTCATGGCTCGGCCAACGGGGGAAAAGCGGTTGAAAGATACGGCGGCTGACCTCGCCGTGCAGGCGGCTGACCGCGTTGACGGCGCCACAGCCGTGCATGGCCAGCCAGGCCATGTGAAAGGGTTCCGTGCCGTCGGTGGCCCTGAGGCTGGTGCGCCCAAGGGCCAGCAGTTCCTGACAGGAAATACCAAGCCCGGCCACATAGTCCTGCATGTACTGCTCAAGGAGCCGGGGGGTGAAGCGGTCAAACCCGGCCTCCACCGGCGTATGGGTGGTAAAGAGATTTCCGGCCCGGGTGGCGGTGAGCGCCTCCTGGAAGCCGACCTTATGTTCCTGCATGAAAAAACGGGCCCGTTCAAGAACGACAAAGGCGGCATGGCCTTCGTTGAGATGGCAGATCTGGGGGGTGATCTTCAGATCACGGAGGAGACGGTAACCGCCGATTCCCAGCACGATTTCCTGTTGCAGCCGCATTTCCGATCCACCGCCGTACAGCTCGCTGGTGATGCCCCGGTCGGCCGGACTGTTGAGTGGATCGTTGGAATCCAACAGATATAGAGGAACACGACCAACAATGGCCTGCCAGGTGCGCAACCGCAGGGTGCGGCCGGGTAGTTCCACCTCGACAATCAGCCATTCACCTTCCTTGTCGCGGACCGGCAGAACGGGCAGCTGGGTGGGATCGTTGTAGGGAAAAAAAGCAAGCTGTTGCCCCTCGGCATCCAGCCCCTGGCGAAAATAACCCTGCTGATACAGCAGGCCGATACCGACCACCGGCAGGCCGAGTTCACTGCCGGCCTTGAGATAGTCGGCGGCCAGGACACCGAGACCGCCGGAATAGATGGGCAGCGATTCATCCAGCCCGAATTCCATACTGAAATAGGCGATAGCGGTAAGATCGGCTTGGGGCCAGGCCCGCTGAAACCATGCCTGTCGTTTTCGGGCTGTTTGCTGTGCCCGGCGCAGTTCGGCCAGCAGGGCGACAAATTCCGTATCCCCGGCCAGTTCGGCCAGGTGTTTTCTGCTGACCATCTGCAGGATAAGCCACGGGTTATGGGTGCGCTGCCAGAGTTCGGCGTCAATTCGCTGCCAGAGGTGATCAGCGGTATGGCACCAGGACCAGCGCAGGTCAAGGGCCAGTTCCCGAAGATCGGCAAGTTCCCCGGGAAGATCAGACAAGGGTACGTCGTAGGATGTAATCATGATAATATTCCTGTTCAGATGCGTGTTGCCAATATGCTGTTGGCGGCGGCATAACGGTTCTGTACCCTGATTTTGTCAGCCGAGCATGGCCGCCACATCCAGCAACCGCCTGGAATAGCCGAATTCGTTGTCGTACCAGACCTGGACCTTGGCCATTTTTCCCTGGACAATCCGGGTGGAGAGACCATGGACGATACCGGAACGCGGGTCATCGATAATATCAGCGGACACCAGCTCCTCGTCGCTGTAACCGAGAATGCCCTGCAGGGGGCCTTCTTCAGCGGCCCGTTTGAAGGCGTTGTTCACCTCCTCGGCAGTTACCTCTTTGTTCAGGACCGCGTTGATATCGGTCAGGGCTCCGTCGGGAACCGGAGCGCGGACGGCAATGGCCCGCAACCGTCCTTCAAGCTCGGGTAATACCCTGGTTGTGGCAATATCGGAACCGGTGGAGGTGGGGATAAGACTGACGGCAGCGGCCCTGCCCCGGATCGGTTTCCTGGCCGGCCGGTCGACCAGCCCCTGGGTCGCGGTATAGGCATGGATAGTGGTCACCAGGGCCATTTCGATGCCAAAGTTGTCAAGCAGTACCTTCATGGCCGGGACGAGTGAATTGGTAGTGCAGGAGGCATTGGAGATAATCTGATGGTTGTCGGCATCATAACCGCCCTCGTTGACGCCCAGGACCATGGTAAAGTCGGCATCCGGCGATGGAGCGCTGATCAGTACCCGTTTCGCTCCCGCGCTCAGGTGCCGGGCCGCGTCCTGCCGATGGGTGAAACGGCCCGTGCATTCCAGGACCACATCTATGCCCATATCTTTCCAGGGCAATTTTTCCGGCTCGGTCATGGCCGTGATGTGGATTGTCCGGTCACCAAGCTGCAGGCTGTCCGGCGTGGCTGTGACCGGAAAGGCGGCCCGGCCGTGAACGGAATCATATTTGAGCAGATAGGCCAGATCATCGGTGGGGACAAGATCATTGGCGGCAATGATTTCAACTCCCGCCGGTGCTGCCTCCATAAAATGGCGCAAGACCAGCCGCCCGATGCGGCCAAGTCCATTGATTGCTATTCGTGTCATGGGATGTTCCTCCGAAATGGGTACATGTTAATGAAGATGAACTCGTAAAAAATCCAATTTTTTTCAGAAATTGCTAAGTAAAAACACAGATCTACAAGGAGTAGTGTTCCGGGGCGGGTCTCAACTATACCGGTAGTATGCCCACGAATCGCCCCGGGACACACGTCGCAGTAGATCGAAGTTTTTACGACGCCATCAATGAAAGGTTGCCCGGGTGTGCAGATGCTGCTGCAACGCATTGCCGGTCGCCTCGGTAATGGGATGGGCCGAGGCGGTCAGGCGTGGATGCATACAGGTCTGAAAACCGGCGATCTCTGCGGCTGTGACCCGGTTCTGGATCAGAAAACCAATCTCGTTGGCCAGCTCACCGGTGGTTGCCCCGCCAAGGACCTGGCCGCCGAGCAGTTGCAGGGATTCCCGGGTAAAGACAAGTCGGCAATACACTTCATGACTGCCCGGCATGGCAGGCGGATAATGGTCAAGGCCGCGGGCCTCGCCGACAAGGATGGAAAATCCGCTCTGTCGTGCCCTGGTCGCCGTCATGCCCGCGGCGCCGAAGGCCAGGTCCCCGACCATGCCCGCATACACGGCGACGGAACCACCGTTTTGGCGCAACAACTGTAGGGCATACATATTCATGCCCGCGATTCTCCCTTCGGCCGCGGCCTGGGAGGCAAGCAATGCCCCACCTTCACGCCGGGTAAAGAAGTCCTGTTTACAGGCGCAATCACCCACGGCAAAAATATTTGGATAATCCAGGGTTCGTTGAAATCCGTCCACCAAAACGGCGCCACGTCGGCCAAGTCGCAGACCGGCATCCTGCGCCAGTTCATTGCGTGGTCGTACACCTATGGCGATAAGGACCGCATCGGCGTCTATTATTTCGCCGCCTGCAAGCTGAACGCCACCGACCTTTGTGGGGTCATCGGCGGGGAGAATGGTTTCCACACTGCTCCGGCAGTGTATCTGAATGTTCCTGCCGGCCAGATACTCTTCTACCGGCAGATAGATTTCCCTGTCAAAAACGGTTGCCAGCAGGTGGTCCATTTTTTCGACAATATGGACTTCGACACCACGTTTTTCTATCTCTTCGCCAAATTCAACCCCTATGAAGCCGCCGCCGATGATAACCAGTTTCTTCATTCCCGGTATAATCTCCCGGAATAATTTGTTCTGGTAACTGTAGTTTTTGTGGATTGTGAAAACGCCTTCAAGATTTTTGCCAGGTATCGGCGGGACAAACGGCTCCGAACCGGTACTCAGCACCAACCGTTCATAGGAAATATGATCACCATTGTCCATAATGGCAACCCGGTCTTGCTGTTTTATTGCCGTGACCCGACCGATTATCAGTTCTATGCCCATGGCGTGTAACTGTTCGGTTCCGGGAAGCATGTCTTTTTCAAGGCCGCCCAGCGTACCGAAAATATAAGGAATACCACAGGGAACAAGGGCATTTTTTTCCATGCGAATCATGGTGATTTTCTTGCCCGGCCAATACCGGGCAGTGGTTATGCCGGCAAGCAGACCACCGGGACCGCCACCGATAATCAGGACGTCCGTTGATATATTTTTCATTGTTTGCATGCCTCCTCTTTAGAGTTGAAGCCCGAAATTCAGATACCCAGTTTCCGTATTTCTATAGTGGG
>JALVAI010000351.1 GCA_027011235.1 Desulfobulbaceae bacterium | reverse complement strand
GACAAGGCCCTGCTCCAGGCCAAGAAAACCGGCAAGAACCGGGTGATTCCCGCCGAACAGGAAACCACCGAATCCTAAAAAACTTATTTTTTTGTTTCACCCTCATCCGGTTCCTGCCGATTCTTGCCGTTGATTGCGCCCACCGCAGGCAGATATTCCTGAAAGGCGTCGCCGTAGATTTCCCAGATGGTGATAAAGAGGGCGGAGATTATCGGCCCGATGATAATGCCCAGGATACCGAACAGGGCAATACCACCCAGAGTGCCAAAGAGGACAAAGAGATCGTGCATTTCCGTGTCCTTGCCCACCAGCCGGGGCCTGAGCACATTGTCCAGATTACCGGCAATGGCGCCACAGATAACCGCCAGGATGACAACCCCTGAAAAGTCACCGGTCAGGGCAAGCACAATCAGGGCCGGCCCCCAGATGATGGCGGTGCCAAATGCCGGGATAATGGACATGACTGCCATCACCGTCCCCCAGAAAACCGCCCCCTGAATACCGGCAAGATAAAAAGCCAGTCCGCAGAGCCCGCCCTGGAGCATGCCGATGATCAGGGTTGATTTCATGGTCGCCCCGGCCACCGAGGTAAAGCGGTGCAGCAGCCGTTCCTCGTCGTGGTGGGTCAGGGGCAGGTAATAGAGTATTTTTTCCAGCAGTTCATCACCCATGGTCAGGAAATAGAACATCACATAGAGCATGATCACTGCCTTGAATACGGCATTGACCGTCATTTTGGTGATCGAGGAGAGGGAATTGATCAGCAGGTTGGAGATCATGCCCACGGCCTGGCCCGCCTTTTCAATAATCATATCGCGGTAGGGCAGGATTTCCTGATAATAGGGAATCTTTTCCAGGTAATGAGTAAGAGCGCCCGGTTCCCTGGCAAAGGATTCTATCCAGGGCGTTACCGACTGGCCGACATGCACGGCCTGACCGACAACCACGGTAATCAGGACCGAAAGCGGCAGTAGAATCAGGACAACAATGCCGCAAATGGTCAGAATGGAGGCCAGGTTTTCGCGGCCGTTTAGACGCCGTTTCAACCAGGTATAGACCGGGTTGACCATGGCGGAAAAGAGTCCGGCCATGAAAATGGCCATCAGAAACTGCCGGATCATGGTGAGAAACAGGGCTGATATCGCCACCACCAGGATCAGGAGCACAGCCTTGTTGATCAATGGATTTTTTACCTGCATGGGTTGTGTTTCATGGTTCAGGATTAAAGGTTTCGACCGCCGCAAGCAGGGCGGAGGTCAACCGGGCAAGCTGGCGCCGGCTGCTAATATAGGGCGGCATCAGGTAGACAAGACGGCCAAATGGACGAATCCAGACGCCCCGGTCAACAAAAAACCGCTGCATCCAGGCCATATCGACAGGCTTTTCCATCTCGACCACCCCGATAGCGCCCAGCACCCGCACATCTTTTACGCCCTTCAGGCTGCGGGCGGGCGCAAGCTCCCGCGCCATCTGCCCTTCAATCCGGCTGACCTTCCCCTGCCAGTCGCCTGCAAGCAGAAGATCAATGGAGGCCGATGCCACCGCACAGGCCAGGGGATTGCCCATAAATGTCGGGCCATGCATAAATACCCCTGGGTCGCCCGCGGAAATGGTAGCTGCGACCTCATCCGTGGTCAAGGTCGCGGCCAGGCTCAGGTAACCACCGGTGAGCGCCTTGCCCAGACACATGATATCCGGCGTCACTTCGGCATGATCGGCGGCAAAAAGTTTGCCGGTGCGGCCAAATCCGGTGGCGATCTCATCAAAAATCAACAAAACATCAAACCGGTCACAGAGGGTGCGCAGCGCCCGCAGATATTCAGGATGATAAAACCACATGCCGCCCGCGCCCTGGACAACCGGCTCC
>JALVAI010000350.1 GCA_027011235.1 Desulfobulbaceae bacterium | reverse complement strand
GCCCGTTTTCGGCATCGTCAACAACAAAACCACTCCATTCCATGACCTGACGCAGGAGAACACGCATCTGTTCATCATCATCAATGACCAGTATTCGCATTAAATGCCTCCTGAAAAAAGGGCCTCAAGCCGGGAAGAAAAAACCATATAACAATACAACCAGATTTCTGTGTTATTTTACCACCGGTGTCCCTGTTTTACCAACCTGAATTCCAAAACCGGGTATGAATAGTTGTCAAATCAACAGCTCCCCCCTCTATCGTGGGCCTGATGCTGAAAAACATGGCCACGGAAAAAATCGATCAGACGGCGGCGACGGTCAACAATGCGAATCTGTTCGGGAATGAGGTCTCCGGGTTCGCTTCTCATGATCGACATCTTGTACTCGATGTTGGGCGCAAAGCGGTTGTCCAGATACCAGGCGTAACAGAGCCCGAAGAGCAGGCCGGGTGGCGTAAATCCCTCATCACCATTTATGACCCTGGTATAGAGCCCTTTTTGCTCTGTTGATGGTTGCATGCGCGCCAGCCCAAGATAGGTGTCCAGGATGGGGAATTCAAAAAAAGAATCCATCCGTTCCGTTTCCCGCACATGGAGACTGAATGTATGACCAATGACTTCACCACCACTTTTGATGGGCTCAAGCTGTTTGTCCCTGGCATAATTACCAAGCAGGGATTGCCCAAGGGCAACGAGAAAGGCCATTTCAAAACGTCTCAGCTCCCTGGTCTGGTCCTGCCGTATTTTTATTCGCAGGTCCTGGGGATCGTAAAAGGAAAACACATTGTCCCACTGCTGACAACGTTTCCAGCATGCCGGATCTACCAGACAGATACCCCGTATGTACTGCAGATGATCGATGAGAATGTCCTGATGGTTCCAGAGTATTTCAATCACCCTGGAAATGAGCCAGTTTCTCTCTTTGCCTTCGAGACGCTGGTCAAAGCGCGAGGATTTGGAGATCTGTTCGACACTCAAGTAACGGCAGTGACTGACAATGGCATCGTAGCGGAGACAGGGAAGGTCCTGACCGGTGCGGACACCCACGGTCAGGCTGGAGATTTCCGGCAGGTTGCCGGTCGTATCATTTCCCTTCAGGAGTCCGCATGACCATAACCCGTGCAGGACCTGAATGGAACGGGCAAGGGCGGCTGGATCGTGTTGAATGACCCGTCTCCGCTGTAACTGATCCCTGGAATAAACAGGCACGGCAATGGTGCCAAAACCAAGGGCCCTGACCCTTTTCCGGTCCAGATAAATGGGCGCCTTGTCTTCAAGGGCGTAGCGTTGCAGCACTGATCCCGGAATATCGGCAAGATCCAGGGCCAGGACATGGGAAAAAAGATCATTGACCCCGCCGGGGATATTCCTGTGGTAGGCCTGGATCAGGTCGGAAACATGGAATTTCCGGTCCGGCGCATCTCTGGTGACATCGGTTTCCCCTTTCTGCACCCAGATATTGGCCACAAGCAGCTTCAAGGCGTCCCGGTTTTCCCGGATGGCCTCGGCAATTCCCGGGGACTGCATAATCGGTATAATCGAGGTAAACAGACTGCCGGGCGCAAAGATCAGTATGTCTGCCTGCCTGATAAGGCCGATGACCTCGGGCTGGACAAATGGTTGCCGAAAAAATTCAACAAGAACCCTGTCCACCGGGTACTGACGACGGCAATAGCTTGACTTATGCTCCCCGGTGACCTGAACACCGTTGGTATAGCGCACTACAAGCCGGGCATTGGTTGTTGTGCAGGGTAAAACAGCATGGGGATGCATGCCCAGGGCCTGGCACATGTCGGCAAGCCCACGGATGGTGGCGGTTCGCACCAGATGGTGGGAAGCGGCAAGCTGAACCGAGTCGGAATGAGGATC
>JALVAI010000349.1 GCA_027011235.1 Desulfobulbaceae bacterium | reverse complement strand
GTATCGAACAGGAGGATCATCCGGCCCTCTGCTCGTTGTGGTAAATCTGAATCAGGCAAGTGATACGGGGCCTGATATAGGTGGCAAGCTCGGAGGCACAATCCTCTTTGCCGATGGTGAAACCAGTAAGGTGTTAACGACTCCCCTTGATCCGGGATACCATTTGGATCATTTTATGATTTCCGCCACATTCGGGTTGAATACCGCCTCCAGGGGGTTCCCTTGGCCCATGTTCCTGCCCGCTTTGACCACCATCCATTGACGAAATTAAGATACATATTTGGACAATACAGAGTGCCTTAACAGGCCGATAAAGCATAAAATACTATGTTACGCTAAAAATATGCGTAATCCAATTTTTGAATAGATTGATGAAAAATACATTCTTTCTTGTGCTGACCACATCTTTTTTCTCTTTTTTTATTTCCATTGCTCATGCAATGACCACTACCGGGACATCAGCAGGGGTTAACGAAACCGTTACCTGGTCCATCAGCGGAATATCAGACAACGATATCCATTTTCTTTGGCGGTCCTCCCCGGATTCTTCCACCGAGATTGTCAATTATACAGCACCGATTCCAAGAGGATCAAGACCCATTGTTCATGCCGAAATTCAGCAGGCCACACAACTGACAGGGCCTCAGGTTCAGGATCAAAATGGACAACCGATCGGCTTAATTTCTACCCAACGATCCCTGTCAATTGATATCCCCGATAACGGAACCAGGTGGGAAGCTGAAAAACAATGTTCGTGGAGCTATTCATCGAGCACACCTTCCAATACATGTTCTCCTCCTTCGGTTGAACTTGACCATGTCGCCCTTTTCAGGCCATACCAGCGTGTTCCAGCCTACCCTAATGCTCACATGCAGGCAGACAAATGGATTTCCATCAGGGATTATTATTTTACGTACACAACTACCTCGGAAAATTCGTCTGAGTCTGTTTTGAAAAATCTTTATATCTATATAATTCCACAAGATATAGTAGGCCTTTCCAGTGACGAGGAAAACGGACTGCCAAAGCATGTCCGAACCGAACCCGATTTCAAAAGGAAAAAGCCGTATGGATGCAACTCATGTTCAGCCATTGGTCTGCCCGGGTATAGGATCAATATGTTCAATCTGCATCCAGTAATTCAGGATCCACTTTTTCAATGGGGAGGCAATGGCCCTTCTCTTCAACTGAGATTGACCTGGAATGCCGGCCTGGGATCCGGTCATACAAATTTTGGTAAGGGCTGGCGGTTTTCTTATGACGCCTGGCTGGAAGAATCTTCCTCCGGAGTGACAATCCGACAGGATACCGGCGGACGGCTCCAATTCGATATTCCGTTTTCCGGTAATGCCAATGTCGTCTCCGTGAATACTTCCTCTGGTGATAAAGTTGTAACCATGGAATATTCCGCACCAATTAGCAGTGTAAATTATACCAGTGGATGGGATGGAAAATTTACTTCCCATAAAGATGGATACAATCTGCAAAAGACCGTTGACGGTGATCCAAGTCTGCGAATCTTTACCCTCACCCCACCTGATAAAAAATTATCTTATATCTTTGAAGGTCCAGCCGGGACAACAGGGCCCGTTCCACTCGTTGCAATTGAAGACTGGAACGGTAATCGAGTGCAGATAACACGAAACGGATCAGGGGCCATAACCCAAATTACAGATGCCGCTAATCGAACAGCCACCCTGACATACAACCAGGCAGGGCAGTGTACTTTGTTGACTGTTCCAGGTGGAGGACAAATTCATTTTGATTATTCCGGTGAGAATCTGGTCCAATCCATTGACCTCATAGGAAATCGAACCAGTTACACCTATAATAGCGATCAGTTTATGACAAGTATGATCACTGAAGGGCGTCCCTGGCTGTTTACATGGTCGAACTCCAACGGGCATGATTATGTGAGTTCGGTAACCGATCCGCAGGGGGCAATAACCCATTATGGTATCAATACCCTTATCCAGGACACTTACCGAACTCAGGTCACAGACCCGACCGGGCGAACATTTGTTTATCAATATCCATCCGGACATTATTTAGAAAGTGATCGTCCACAATCCACAAAAATAACTTCTGATACTGAAGGCAGGCCCGTGGAGATTTATCAGCACGGGACGTCAAATCATCCCAGAACTCTTGAGTATGATGGCAACGGCAACATAACAAAGATGATCGATTATACCGGAGGCGTACATACATACACCTATAATGAGCGGAATCAGGTTACCCAATATGTTGATGCGCTGAACAACACGTGGGCTGCTGATTATGACGACCATGGAAACAGGACACGTATACAGTCTCCTGCCGGAAGAATTTATCAATATGCGTATAACGCTCAGGGAAAGTTGACCCAGGAGATTGATCCTGAAGGAAATATAACGAGATATTCCTATGATAGCCTTGGCAATTTGAAAACTGTGACTGATGCGGAAGGGGCGGTTACCACCTATCTGTATGATAGCCTGGGCATTAATTTGACCGGCGTTACAGATCCCCTGGGCAATACCACCACCTTTGCCTACGATGCCAACCAACGGCTGACAAGAATAACACATCCTGATGGAACCTATCGGGAGTATTATTATGACTGCTGTGCGCAGACAGGAGTGCGTAATGAAAACGGGGAGGTACGTACGGTAACGCGAACCCCTTCTTTGAAAGTCACCCGGGAAACCGATTACCTCGGCAACACAACGGTTAATACCTATGATGCAGCCGGACGCAAGGTCAGCAGCCGTGATCCACAGGGACGAATAACACGTACAAAGTATAACGAGTTGGGATTAGCTGCATCCGTGCAGGATGCCTTAGGCGATTCTGTTTTCTGGACATACAACATAAACGACAATCTGTTTTCCCATGAATTTTGTCAGGATCCTCCGGCAGAAGTCAGTGAGGCTACTTCAACGTTGGATATATCAGAATTTGGTGTTCCGGCTAAGGAAAATGGTTGGGAATATGTTCGTGATCAGATGGGTCGTCTCCTGCGAACCATAACGCCTCGTGATTACTGGAAAAGAATCAATTACACTCGGGACGCCGATGGCTTGCTGACCGGCATAGATGTGGACGGCACATCGGTCGCTACCTTTGTTCGCGACGGCAATGGACTGCTGACGGCAAGCACGCAGCCCGCCTTGGGCACGGATACTTATGTCCGCAACGGCAGAGGCCAGGTAACGCGGCAGACCTGGTATGACGGCAAAACAGCCGATTTTGGCTACGATGGAGCGGGCAGACTTCATTCCCTAACCTATCCTGACGGATCATCCGCCCTGTACGGCTATGACTCAAGAGGAAGAATTACCAGTGTCAGCTGGAAGGGACAGACACTAACGACACAATATGACGCTGTTGGCAACATCGTCAGAGAAATACGTTCTAACGGGATAACAACCGATATTATACATGATAAAAACGGCATGCCGACCAGAATACACCATTATGCAGGTACTCAGGAATATCTTGATCTACAGGGCGTTCGCAATCCAAGCGGCATGATCACCCGCATTCAAAAATCAGGCAACGTGTTGACCTGGGGTTCGCAACTGACACCTGAAACGACAAATTCCACCTTTACCTATGGTCGTTCCTTTACCGTTGTCAGTCGTAATGGCCAGACCGCCACAACAGATCCTGCCGGCAACCAGACGTCCATCCCCGGCCCACGTGCTTTCAGCGGCACCTATAATTTCCTTGATTTGTTAACGGATTGGACAGCTTCAGGGAGCAGCAACAGTGCTCTTTACGATGGACAGAGAAGATTGCTGCAATGGAGCCGTAATGGCGAGAAAAGAAAATTTCATTATGACGAAAGGGGGCGCCTGCTCTTTGAGACAAATGACGCAGATGTTATTACCGCCTCCTGGTTGTACAGGGAAAATCAGGTTATTGCAATGGCTGACAGTAATGGGATGTATTTTTATCACAATGATCTAAGTGGTAATATCTCTTTTCTTTCCAATACATCCGGTACTGTTGTCGCACATTACAACTATCTCCCCTTTGGCTTGAAGACCAATTCCGCGGCAACAATCAACAACCCGTTTACCTTTGTTGGTTCTTTTGGAGTCCTTGATCTCCATGACGGGCTTTATTACATGGGAAGCCGAATGTATGATGCCGTTATTCGGGCCTTTCTCTCCAATGATCCTGTAGGAATGGGAGTGACAGCGAATGCGCGTCAATATGCAGCAGACAATCCAGTTAACCTGATTGATCCGGATGGGCGATCAAGCCGCGGGTCGTCAGAATGGGGAGAATGGATGCGATCGGATTGGGGAAACAGAAATTCTTCCGGGCCGAACTGGGGCTATCCCCCTCCTGCCCCAAAGGGTACGAGTAAGAGTACTTTCGATCCATGTGAGATTGGAACAGCGCTATGGAATGCTGCGGGTACTACCAAGGAATATGGTGATACGGTAGCTGTGCTGACAATTTTGAATGACCTGCGACAAGGAAACTATGGCGATGCCGTTTATGACATTGCCGGCACCGCTATCGGAAAGGCTAATCCTTATGCCGGAGCTGTTTCGACGTTTATGGGGGCAAACCCTGCAGGGTTGCCGCCGGATAAGGAGGCGGAACTGATCCAAAAGGCAAAAAATGATCCAAACAGTTATTTCAATCAGCACACTAAGCATTCGCCATCTTACGGTGATTTTACCGTGCCTCCGTTTTCTCTGGATGATTAATACACTTGATGGTGAACAAATGAAAATTTCAAGACAGCTTCTTCTGGCCAGTATATTAGTTTTTCCTGTTTGTATATTTGGTATGATAAATTTGACCCGGGCCGCCGAAGAGACCGTAACCTATGCCTATGACCAGCTTGACCGCCTTGTGCGCGTTGAATATGTAGGTAAGGGGTCAATCATATATAGGTATGATCAGGCGGGAGACATCATCAGGTTGTCTATTTTGATTACAGGCAGCACCATCATCGACACGGATCAGGATGGCATCGCCGATGACTGGGAGATGGCCTACTTTAATAATTTAACATCTGCCTCCGCTCTCTCGGATGCAGATGGCGACAAATATTCCGATCTCTGGGAATATTTAAATGGAAAGAACGGGATATTGGACTCATCCGTCAACCCTTTTGATCCTATGGTTCCAAATAGACCCGGCAGTCCCGGCTATCGGGTTGGCCTTCAATCAGGACGGTTCTGGTTACTGGTCTTACCTGCAATATTGGGCAACACCGGGCGATGATGGAGTCTTTATGCACAAAGAAAATAATACCTGGGAAAAATTTCCGACGCGTCCGGAGACATTCCAGGAAGTGATATTTTTGATCTTTGGGATAATGCCCAAGCCGGGATTTTGGTTGCCGTTGGGGATTCAAGTACTACCAACCAGAGTTATATTCATGAATATACCGTGAGTACCAACGACTGGACACAAGAATATTCCGGAGGTAATACTTCTGGACAGAGCTTGAGAGCCATTGCCGGGACAACCTGGTCTGATCTGTATGTAGTTGGTCACGGTAGTGATGTAGCCGGTCATGAATCCGATGGCGTTGTTCTTCATCGAGAAAATGGCAGTTTTACCCCAATCAAATATTTTTCCTCCTATTATTTCAGCTCTGCCTGGATGGTTTCGGGCAACCTCGTGGTCGGTGCTTCTGCCTATTCTATATTTCCTCTCTATAGATATGATGGAACCTCTTGGACCGGAATGGCAGGAAAACATTATTTAAACAGCATCGGTGCAAGCAGCCGGGACAACCTCATGGTGGTTGGTGATGGAGGATTTATCATGCGGTATAATGGGACAAATTGGACACCATCGGTAGTGGAAGGTGCCACTACTGAATATTTCGGTTCCGTTTATGTCTCAGACACTTGGGCCTTGGCGGCTTCTACTGATAAAATTTTTCGTTATGATGGCAGTGCCTGGAGTCGGATTACCATCCCCGGAGGCAGTGATTTCTCTGATTTGTGGGGAACAGGAGACCTGGCCTTTGCGGTAGGAAACGATGTGATTTTATCTTCCTCGGATTCCGGTCAGAGCTGGCAGCAGGATATAATTCCGAATGCGTCTCCAATGTTGTCAGGTATCTGGGGAGCGGGTACCAAGGAGCCTTTTCTTGCAGCCGGCCACTTATGGGACGGGTCACGCTACCACGCGACGTTGCTGTCCAGGCAACCTGATGGCAGCTGGACCGCTATGAATAGTCCTGGTGTCGATTACATGTTGCTCGGTGATATTTGGGGCAACGCACATGATAATGTTTATGTCGTCGGAGAAACAAGCTCTGTGCTGGGGCAAAATGAGACCGAAATTCTCCATTAGAACGGTTCAAGCCGGGAGCAGGTTTTTTATAGCCATAATGTTGAACCTCCTCAGTCATTCAGTGCCATTATCGGTACTCCGAAAGATGAAGTTTTTGCCTTTGGTTCCACTCCCTACCACAAAGACCAGCGCGGTTCCTCCTGGGCAGCGACAGGCTTTCCTGGAATTCCTTCCTTGAAAAGCGTGTGGGGCATCAAAGGAACCGACGGATATTATTATCTGTATGGAGTGGGAACAAATCAAATGGGGCTCGGTGATTCTGTCTATCAGTTGAAAATTTCCATGGATAAGAAATGTTCGTCACCTTGGGCATTGTTTTTGCCGGTAATTCTTTCCGGAAAGACGTAAATATCCTTTTGCCGGAACCAATGCTAATCTTTTTTCATTGCTATCTTTTTTTGATACCGAATTTTTTCATTCGGTAGCGTAGAGTGTTGCGGGTGATGCCCAGTTGCCGGGCCGCCCTGGTCTGGTTCCAGTAACACTGCTCAAGGGCCTGCATAATCAGGTCGCGTTCCTGACCGA
>JALVAI010000348.1 GCA_027011235.1 Desulfobulbaceae bacterium | reverse complement strand
GGGTTAACAGTTGATGAAATCAGGGAAAAACGTCCCGCCATTTTTGAGATAGTCAAAGATCACCTGCCCAAGACCTGAATTTGAACCCTCAGGCGGACGTTACCCCTAAACCAAACCTGTAGGGGCGGCTTCAGCCGCCATATTTTCCACGGTCATCACAAGAATACACCATCGTAATAGGCGAATAAATTCGCCCCTACGGAGAATTGGTGCAGAGAATATTGTCAGAGGCGGTTGCTACCGCCATAGAGATGCCCGACAATCAGCTGTCCTGCAACCAGATAGCATCCCAGTGGGGGTACTCCTCAATATGCTGTACCAGATTTGCCCGCAGGGGATTGGCAACAAGATACCGGGCAACCTGTTTGATGTCTTCCTCCCGGCGCAGGGCATGGTCATAATAGGGGCAGTGACAGGGTCCGTGCCGTGATCCGCCATTTTACCATTTAACTCATTATAATTTCGTTTTTTCTTGTGATATAGTTTACGTTTGTAGTAAGTTGCCCTTGGTAGATATTACCTAATCCAAGGAACATAGCATGAAAAAGTATTGGAGTGATAGTGAATTAAGTGATAGTTGGTCATTAAGTGCAGATGAATATGATTTTGTCAAATCACAATCCTCACAGAATAGGCTCAGTATTGCAGCACTATTAAAATACCTGCAAATTGAAGGAAAATTTCCAAAACATCTTCCCAGTCTTCCCACGGTGGCAGTTGAGTACCTTGCTCAACAACTCAACATTCATCCTCTCTCAATTAGCAAGTATAAATGGACAGGGCGTAGTTTTGAACGTCACAAACAACGAGTGAGGTTGTTTTTAGGTTATCGTGTTCCCGTAAAACGGGATAACAAAAATATTGAAGACTGGCTGAAAAAGGAAATCCTTCCAATTAATCACAATTTATCGCATCTTAAAGAGGCTACGATACAATGGTGTAAACGTAATCATATTGAATTACCAAGTGAAAAACGGTTGGAACGAATTATTCGTTCCGCCTTCAGCAATTATGAAGCTGAAGTTTTTAAAAAAATTTATGATTGTCTTTCTCAGAAAACACGGAAACAAATTGATTATCTTCTTGAATTCAATTCATCCATACCAGAGTTTTCTGTCGATGAGGTGCAGATAGGATTAAACGACTTAAAGGCCGATCCCGGCAGGACAAGCCTTGAAAGTGTTCTAAAGGAAATCGCTAAATATGAATCCATTGACCGCTTGAAACTACCAGAGGATATTTTATTCCACATTCCTGATAAAATATTAAACAAATATAAAATACGAACGGCTACAGAACCACCGAATGAACTTCGCCGCAGGAAACCAGAAGTCTGTTACTCCTTGGTTGCTATTTTTTGCCGGCAGCGCAAAAAAGAAATTATTGACGGGCTGATCGATCTCCTTATCCAGATTGTACACCGTATTTCAGTTCGCGCGGAAAAAAAGGTTGTCAAAGAAATACTCAATGACTTCAGAAGAGTACAAGGGAAAGTACCGATCCTGTTCAGAATGGCGGAGGCAGCGCTGCAACATCCTGACAGCCTTGTGAAGGATGTCCTTTATCCGGTTGTTGGCGAACAGACTCTTGTTGAACTGGTCAAGGAATATAAATCAACCGGACCAGCCTACAAAAAGCATGTCCATACAATTATTCGTTCTTCTTACAGTCACCATTATCGGCGAATGCTGCCGAAGATACTTGAGACATTAACCTTTAAATCAAATAATCAGCGGCATCGGCCAGTGCTGGAGGCCCTGGAAATTTTGAAACAACATAGAGACAGCCGACGGCGTTACTTTACACTTGATGAAGTGCCCATAGAAAATGTTATTCGGCAAAAGTGGTACGATATTGTAATTGAAAAAGACAGCAATGGAGTTGAACGGGTCAACCGGATCAATTATGAAATATCAGTTTTGCAGGCGTTGCGGGATAAGCTGCGGTGCAAAGAAATTTGGGTTGCTGGTGCTGACCGGTATAGAAATCCGGATGAAGACCTGCCTGCGGACTTTGATAAAAAACGAGAGCAATATTTTGCCGCACTCGGTCAGTCCACGGATGTCAATCAATTTGTCAACACTCTCAAACAATCCATGCACAGCGCATTGGTGGAGTTTAATGATCAGCTGCCTGAAAATTCCAAGGTAAAAATAATCAGACGAAAAAAGCCTATCTGTGTTTCTCCGTTGGACCCGCAGCCGGACCCGGTTAACCTGGTCCGCTTAAAAGCTGAAATCACCAGTCGCTGGCCCATGACAAGCCTTCTTGATGTTTTGAAAGAAGCTGATTTGCGAATCAATTTTACCGATGATTTTCAGAGCATGGCCTCACGTGAAGTCCTGGATAGAAAAACCATTCAGCGCCGTCTGCTTTTATGCCTGTTCGGCATGGGCACCAACATGGGACTGAAGCGGATCAGCTCGGGCAGGCATGGGGTGACTTATCGTGATCTTTTGTATGTGAGGCGGCGGTTTATCCACAAGGCCACTTTACGCAAAGTTATCTCCAGGGTGGTCAATGCTGTTTTTGATATACGCATGCCCGAAATATGGGGAGAAGGTACAACAGCATGCGCCTCGGATTCTAAAAAATTCGGAGCCTGGGACCAGAACCTTATGACTGAATGGCATATCCGGTATGGTGGTCGGGGTATAATGATCTATTGGCATGTAGAAAAGAAATCCGTCTGTATTTATTCACAACTCAAAAGATGTTCATCTTCGGAAGTTGCCGCCATGATCGAGGGCGTTCTCAAGCATTGCACGGAAATGAAGATAGACAGGCAATATGTAGACAGCCACGGACAAAGCCTGGTGGCCTTTGCCTTCTGCTACCTGCTCGGTTTTGATCTGATGCCAAGACTCAAAGGCATTGCTTCGCAGAAACTGTACAGCCCTTCAGGTTCAGCCTTGAACTTCTACCCGAACCTGGCTGCCATTATGAGCAAACCTATCAACTGGGAGATAATCATTCAACAATACGAGGAAATAATAAAATATGCCACCGCTTTGAAAGAGGGAACTGCAGAACCTGAATCCATTCTCCGGCGGTTTACACGAAGCAATATCAGGCACCCTACCTATAAAGCGTTAATGGAGCTTGGCAAGGCAGTGAAGACGATTTTTCTTTGCAATTATCTGAATTCCGAACAACTGCGCCGGGAGATTAATGAGGGGCTGAACGTTGTCGAGAACTGGAACAGCGCAAATTCATTCATCTTTTACGGTAAAGGCGGGGAGGTGGCAACCAATCGTCTCGAAGATCAGGAACTGGCTGTATTGTCCCTGCATCTTCTTCAAATCTGCCTGGTTTATGTGAATACGTTGATGTTTCAACAAGTACTCTCGGAACAGCGTTGGCAGGGCAAGATGACATACGAAGATTACAGGGCTCTTACTCCGCTGGTTTATTCTCATGTCAATCCTTATGGCGAATTTAATTTGGATATGTCAAAACGCTTGCCGATTGAATCAACCAACGGAATTTCCACTTGAAAAATTGATAGGAAGTTGTTTGCTATAGAAACATGTCTCCTGGAAATAAATAAAGATGCTCGCATCCTGCACCAAGCGAATCCTGTGTAGAAAAGTAATTATTATGTAATATCCACAAGGTATTCAATTTCTATCTTAAGGCGAAAAGCATGAAAAACAGGAAAATGAAAATAATCATTTGTTCGGCAATGACCTTGATCATGCTGTTCTTCTCGGCCACTTTTGCATTTACAGCCGGATCATTATTCGGGACAGGCACCTGTCCGGTACCAGGTATAACCGGTCACACCCAAAGCTTGACCTTTACTATTCTGGATGGCCCGGCACCTCCTGGATCTCGAATCACCGCTGTTGCCGGGTCTTGCACGGTTTTGGGTGATTTTCCAATAACTACACTTCTTCGTATTATACAGAGGTTTTTAATGGTCTTTCTCCAATGCTCCCCTTTACCCTCACCATGCTTTATCCCGGAGAATACGGACACCCAAGCGGGGCCACCCCTGGAACCTGTAATATCTGGATATCCTGGGTTGAGGCCGCACCGGTATCCACTGAGATTACCGGGCCTGATTCGGTAGAAATAGACAAAAATATTCAACTTGATGGAACTGTCGCAAATGCATGGATTTATAACTGGACAACTACCGGAAACTGTTCATTGGTTGGGGCTACCGATCAGGCAACTGTTACGCTGAAAGGTGTTCATGGTGGATCATGCACAATAACCCGTACAGCATGTAATGGCCATAACGAATGTGTGACAGACACGCATGAAGTTGTTGTAATTGGGCCGTCCTGGATGATACCAATGTATCATCTTCTTTTGTTGCAATAAAAAATCTACGCGAATAACTCTACAGCCTGAAATTTTTGGAAATTATTATAAATATCCTGCAGGAAAGTTAAGGAAGGTCCATTACCGTTATCAAAACCATCCTTGATGCCTCGTATCTGCCTGTCAATAATCTCTTTGATGGGAATGTCATGGGAAATAGATTTTTCACCATATTTCGAGGTAATGATTGATCCTTCTAATTCTTGAATCTTTATTTCCGACAACCCTTGATCCCTTGCATGCTCTTTTATGTTTGCAAGGGTTTTTCTTTCCGCCGGAGTAAACAACTTGTCAAGGTCTATGGCAAACGCCTCCTTTGCTCCTGCCGGAAATTTTGGACGCGCTTGAACTTGTGGGGAATAAAGAGTACCTGGGGATTGCCCGATAGACTGGATCATATTGTCTCCGATGTATTTTGATGTGTTAGATATATATCGGAGAATGGTCAATCATTCTTTAACTGCGTTTCCATTTTTTTAGACGATACTGCATCATGTCTGGTCGGTGAATCACACGGCAATTACTTGTCATCTTTTCAATAAAAGATGACAAGTTCTATTGTTGAAGTTTTCTTTGTATTCCAGAGTGTTATCTTGGTTTTTGCGCTGGTGTTCTTTTTCGTCCTAAGGAATCTTGTCATGTTTTGTTGATATTTTTAATGAAATATGACAAGGTTAGGTTATGGAAAAGAGACCAAAAAACCATCCGAAAAAAGGAAGCTCGATCAAGGTCGAGCCGATCCGCGACCTCAAGGCCATTCGCACCATAAAAAAACTGCTGGCCGATCATCCAAGAAACCATTGTTTATTTGTCCTGGGCATCAATACGGCGTTCCGGGCTGGTGATTTGTTGTCCATCACCGCCGGCCAGGTTAGGAATCTTGAAATTGGAGATCATCTCGAGGTTCGGGAACAAAAGACGGGAAAGCTGCGCCGGGTCACATTGAACAGGGCGGCGGTGGAGGCCATTCAACAGTTATTGGAGTCCAGGGAGTTTGGAGATGATGATTTTTTGTTTTCCGGTCAGCGGGGACGGCTTTCCGTAAGTTACGTCACCAGATTGGTGAAAGGGTGGTGCCGGGAGATCAATCTCAAGGGGCGGTATGCCAGTCATACACTCAGAAAGACGTTTGGCTATCATCAGCGGGTGACCTATGGTGTGGCGTTGCCTGTTCTGGTGGAACTGTATGGTCATGCCACGCAGAGGCAGACCCTGGACTATCTTTGTGTTCAGGATGAGGAGATACGGGATGTGTACATGAATGAGCTATAACAGCGAAACTATAATGAGTTAAATGGTAAAATGGCGGATCATGGCACCGACCCTGTCACTACCCCTAATAGCCGCGCTGCCAGATTGAACCCTGTTGATGCAGGTATCTGTTGAGATCACGCGCGGAACCGCCTTTGAACAATCGCACCACATCCGCAAGCCTTTTTCCTTCCCCAAGTTGTATCAGCCAATGGAGATGATCCGGCATCAGTACCCAGGCAAGGGAGTCCATAAAACGGTCGTCATGGAGTTGCCGCATCCTTTGAACCACAATGCGCGCGCACCGGAAATCTGTAAACCAGCATTTGCGCCCGGCCGTACAGATGGTGAGGTGGTAGATTTGTCCGGGTATGGAAACTCTGCCCTTTAAGAGATTATCACGAGGCATGGTGAGTCTCTTGCCTTCAGTATGTGGGGAAAAGTTCAGGGGTGGTTTTTATCGTCTGCAAGGTTTCTGTAATGATCATACCTTATCCGGCGAATAAATTCGTCCCTACGGAGAGTTGGTGCCTCGTGCAACGATACGGGTGAATCAATTTACCCCTGCAGGTTATGCGGCGGCAAGGACTGTGCAGGTATTTTGTTTGATGGAACCGTATACCCAGAAGTCGGGTCTGGGGCCGGGCAGGGTATGGGCTTCGGCAATAATCTGTCTGGCCCTTGTGCGGGCGGTTGTATCTTCTGCCTTATTGAAAAAAATGCAGCTGCGGGCTGTGGGTGGACAGCCTTTGAGCAAGCCTTGCGGATGGACGGCCAGGCGGGCGAGGGCGAGGGGGGTGACCTGCTCTTGCAGTCGCAGGCCGGTGATGGCGGCAACCAACTCGGGCCGGAAAACAAAATCTTCGGTCAGGGGGTGGCCAATGCAGTCCAGGCCGACCAGGGCGATAAAAAGGTTTGTCCAGGCAGGCACAGCAGGTTCTTCTTTTCCTGGAGCCTTGAGCGACAGGCCGCGGGCGCCGTCGGCCTCGATGATCATCCGATCGGCAGGGGCCTGCTGACGGATGCGGGCGAGTCCGGAAGGGGATAATCCAGCCAGCTTATTGCCTGGCAGCAGGTGATGTCCGATGGTGGCGTGGCGGTCGCGCGCAAGCGCTGTGACAAGGCGGGGATAACAATGCTTTTCCTCCATGAGGATGACATTTTTACTTTGCCGGGACGCAGGGACACGGATACGGGTTGTGGTTGTGGTGATGACCTGCAGGCTCTGTTGTTGAAAACCATGGGCGAGCAAAAACATGAGCGAGGTCTTGCCGCCGGCCCCGACAATGG
>JALVAI010000347.1 GCA_027011235.1 Desulfobulbaceae bacterium | reverse complement strand
AAACTATTCCGGCCGCATTATGACCAAGGGCTCGGAGTATGGGCTTTTCAGACCGTCCTGGTCCACGGCCCGGACCAGAAATTTGAATTTCGAGCCTGGTTTCACCGAGTGGGGATAGAGAAATTGTGGTTTTTTGGAGTCCCCGAGTCGTCCGGAGAGAAAGCCTCCGCTGCTTATCTCGTAATGATCAATGTCCGGTTCCGGATTTTTTTTCCATGAGAGCAGGATGCCGTTTGGGCCGACAATTGCCTTTAACCCCTTTGGCTGCACGGGTGGATGCTTGGTGGTTGCGTGGACCGCGGTTGACCATGCACCGGTCAGACCGTCCCGATCAACAGCGCGAATCCGGTACCAGTATGTCCGGCTGTCCGCAAGCCCGGTATCGGTATATGTTGTTTCCTCTGGCCCGATGGTTGCGATTTTTGTCCGTATATCTTCGGCAATCGTCCCTCGGTAGATTTCGTAATGATCGATGTCCGGCTCGGGATTTGGCTGCCAGCTCAGCCTGATCTTCCGGAACAGACCATCTACCGCTCCAACGCCGATGACTGCCTGTGGCGCCGCCTTGGTGATGGCGGACACGGTTCCTGAATCGGGAGACTGCGCCTCAACCACATTGACAGCCCGCAGACGGTACCAGTAGGTGGTGTCGTTTTGCAGGGGATGCTCCCAGCTCCCGTCATCCACATATTGTTGGTTTTCCCGGCCGCTGACATATTCGATTTGCCGGAAAGGTCCCTTGGGCGTCTTCGCCCTGAAAATGGCGTAGCCGACAACATCGGGATCATGGGAGGCCGCCCATGTCAGCGGGATTTTTTTCGGCTGCCGGTCAATGGCCTGCAGGTTTGTCGGCGGCTGAGGGACGCCCTTGGTTATGGCCGAAACTATTTGTGAATCTTCACTGGTCACGCCAACGATGTTGCGGGTGCGAATGATATAATAATAGCGGCTGTTATCGGCCAGTTCCCCGTAACGGCTGTATCCGGAAGGCTGGCCCTTGTCGACATAGGTTTGCTGGTCCCGGCCGCTGACAATGGCGATTTTTTTAAATGGCCCATCCGGATCGGGGCTGCGGTAAATGACATACTCCTTGACCGTGGGGTCCTGGGATGGTTCCCAGAAAAGCCGGATATGGCGCAGGCCACCTCCCGCTGCGTGCAGACTGCGCACCGGACTTGGCGCCCCGGTGGTGGTAATGGCAAAGGGCGGCGCCGGCACGTTGGCCAGGCCATCACTGTTGATTCCGATAACGGTATAATAGTAACTGGTGGCATCCCGTAAGCCGTGATCAGCCAGGATGAGCGGTGTTTTGTTTGCCACCGGCGGCCCGGTTGGCCGAAAGACGGCTTTTGGATCTTCGGCGCGGAGGAGTTGATAGCGGGAAAAAATATGGGGTGGGTCCGGCTGGAGAACAATGCGAACGGACCGGATATCACCCTGGGTAGACAGGACTTCCGGCCGGGGCAACCGGGTGGAGAAAATATCGCCCCTAGCCACCATTTCCTTTTCCAGGGTGGACATTGCCTGCTGCAGGATGGCCGTTGTTTCCTGTGCTTTCTCTGGCTCCGGACCAACGTCCTGGTGGGAGACGGCAAGTTTCCATACCGGTTGGCTGTTGCGCGTGTCCCACATGACAATGTTCCAGGCCGTGACCGGGGTGGAGTCAAGGCGAACGAGAAGTTCACCGATCTTTTGCCGAGGATGCGCCTCGGCAGTGATTATTGCGCTTGCCCGCAGATCGATGCCAGCCCGATGGGCCAGTTCTGCCATTGAGAGCTCCTCGTCGGATTGCAGCTGCTTTTTCAGCCAGGGCTCTACATCTTCCGGCTGCAGGATATGATATTTGTGTAAATCGTCAAGCGCCCGGTACAGGGCGGTGGTCAGCGGCCTGTCGATAATTGTTCCATCGGTCAGCGCCGGAAGAAGAATAACTGATTTATAGATGGTCAGCCGGGCGTTTGGACTTACCTGAACATTGATTACCGGCGGGTTTTTTTGGGGTGCCGGTGGTTTATCGGCCCAGGCGGGCGAGGCAAAAAGGGCAATAATCGCCCAGATGATAACATGGCACAACAATTTCCGGTCCCGGCCGGTTCTGTTTTTGTGATGATCTACAGGGTTGGTCATGGGTATCCTTGGAGGTATGCCGGCAGCTGATTTCCCCCACCGGGGGGCCTTAACAATAGTCGGGTATTGCCTGCTGATACCGGAACAGCTCTTCATTCAATCAGATCAACCAAATCCATGTCTCGTTGACAAAGGTATTGTTGATCGTATTCCAAGTATATCAGATAGCCCTTCTTTTGAAAACCGGGGAGGAGGTTTTTCTCATTGGACCGCAATGGCCATGGCCCTGACCCGGTTCAGCGTTTCCTTGATATTGATGGTGAGAAGCCGTCCCTGTTCAAGCACAAGCCGACCATTGATGATTACCGTCCGCACATCGGACCCGCCTGCCGCGTAGACCAGAAGGTCCGAGGTATGGAATGGCGTAAGATGGGGCTGTTGCAGGTCAAGGAGGATGATATCGGCAGGTTGACCGGCAGCCAGCACTCCGGTGTGGCCGGGAAAGCCGCTGAGAAAGGCGCCATCGGTGGTGGCCATGGCGAGGATTTTTTTTGCCGGCACTGCCACCGGATCGAGCTTGTGCAGTTTCTGCACTTTGGCGCAGACATCCATTTCCCGGAACATGTCAAGACTGTTGTTGGAGGCGCAGCCGTCCGTGCCCAGGCCGACCCGCACTCCCTTTGCCAGCATCAGGGGCAGGTCGGCCATGCCAGAGGCCAGCTTCAAATTGCTCTGCGGACAGAGAATCACCGGGCTTCCCTGTCCGGCCAGGATATCCATGTCGTTATCATCGGCCCAGGTGCAGTGGACACAGATGGTTTGTGTATCAAGGATGCCCAGGGCCTGCAGGTGCTGTATCGGGGTGGGGCCGAGGGGCTCTTTGATCATGGCGATTTCCTGCTCTGTTTCCGCCACGTGGATATATAGTTGGACGTTGTATTCGCGGGCAAGGTCTTTTGCCCTCTGCAGGGTGGTATTTGCGCAGGTATAGGGCGAATGGGCAAAAAGAGCTGGTTTGATTAACGGATTTTTTCCCTGCCATGCGTCCAGGAAAGAGGCCGCTGCTTCAACATTGTCTTTCGGATCAGGCACGCCGGGTGCGGGAAAGTCGATGATGCCCTGGGCGGCAACCGCCCGCAGGCCCGCATCGGCATAGGCGTGGGCCACCTCGGTTTCGAGGAAATAGCCGTCAGCCGTGGTCGTGGTGCCGGACAGAATCATTTCCGCGGCAGCAAGAGTGCTGCACCAGTAGACCATTTCCGGGTTGACGTGGTCGGCTTCGGCCGGGAAAATATGATTGGAAAGCCAGTCGGCAAGTTCCAGATCGTCGGCCAGTCCCCGAAACAGGGTCATGGGAGCATGCCCGTGCAGGTTGACCAGACCCGGCATTGTGAGCATCCCCCTACCGTCAAGGACACGTTTGGCCCGCCTGTCGCCATACTGTTCCATGGGACCGGCGTAGATAATGGTTCCCCCGTCGATGGCAACACATCCGGACTGGATGAGGGTACTGTTGCCCGGGTCGGGCAGGAGCAGGGTATTGGTAATGAGGATGTCGGCATCCATAACTGCTTGCAAAATAAAGGAGGTACGTGTATCAACATGAAACGAAAAAATTACTTGCAGGCCAGTATACCCAAAATGCCTGGATTCGTATGAAAAAAATTCGTATAAAAAATGGAGAAAAATAACCCATGGGATTTCGCTGTGGAATTGTCGGCTTACCCAATGTCGGGAAATCGACCATATTCAATGCCTTGACCGCTGCCGCCATTGACGCGGAAAATTACCCCTTCTGTACCATTGAACCCAATGTCGGCGTGGTGGCCGTACCCGATGAACGCCTTGACCGGTTGGCCGATCTGGTGAAAACCAGGAACAAGGTGCCCACCCAGATGGAGTTTGTCGATATCGCCGGACTGGTCAAGGGCGCAAGCCAGGGCGAGGGGCTGGGCAACCAGTTTCTTGGTCATATCCGGCAGGTGGATGCTGTTTTGCACGTTGTCCGTTGTTTTGAAGACGACAATATCGTCCATGTGGATGGTTCCATCGATCCCCTGCGTGATCTTGAAGTCATCACCATGGAACTGGTCATGGCCGACCTGGATACGGTGGAAAAACGGCTGACCAAGGCCAAAAATCAGGCAAAATCAGGGGACAAAAAGTTTCTCGCCGAAGCGGAGTTTCTTGGCCATATCCGGCAGGTCCTTGATGCCGGCCAGCCGGCGCGGATGGTCAATCCCGAAGATGAGGCCCAGGAGAGGATTCTGCGTGAACTTTGTCTGTTGACGACCAAACCGGTGCTCTATGTCGCCAATGTCAGCGAAGATGATCTTGCCGGCGGCAATCCCTTTGTCGACCGGTTGCAGGCGCAGGCAAAAGAGGAGGGGGCATCGGTGGTGACCATTGCCGGTGGGATTGAGCAGGAGTTGAGTCTGCTCGACCAGGAGGAACAAAAGGAATTTCTGGCCGATATGGGCATGGAGGAACCGGGCCTCAATCGCCTGATCCATGCCGGTTATGATCTGCTGGGGTTGATTACCTTTTTCACGGTCGGTGAAAAGGAGACCAAGGCCTGGACCATAACCAGGGGAACGACCGCGCCCGGGGCCGCAGGCAAAATCCACTCCGATTTTGAGCGAGGTTTTATCCGGGCCGAGGTGATTGCCTATGAGGACTATATCGCCTGTGGCTCTGAGGCGGCGGCCCGGGACAAGGGGCTCATGCGTTCTGAGGGCAAAGAGTATATTGTCCAGGACGGCGATTGTATACTGTTTCGGTTTAATGTGTAAATGACCTGTCCGTTAAACAGATCATAAGGAGAGGTGATGTCCGGGAAAAAGGTGTTTGTCAGCGAATTGCAGGAGGGCAGCCGGGTTCGGGAGATGTTTTTGCTGGCCCGGAAAAACCTTGCCGAGACCAAGGCGGGCAAGCCCTATCTCTCCCTGACCCTAATGGACAGAACCGGTGAAATCGAGGCCCGGGTCTGGGACAATGCCCCTGCCCTTGATCGTGTCGCTGAGGTGGGAGACGTCGTTGTTGTTCAGGCCGTGGCCAAGTCCTATCAGAATCAGGTTCAGTTGACCATTTCCGGCCTGCAGCGGGTCGAACAGGATCAGGTTTCTCTTGCTGATTTCATGCCGGCAAGCAAACGCCCACCCGCTGAAATGCGCCAGGAGCTGACCTCCCTGATTGCCTCTGTTTCCGATCCCGGGTTGCATCAGTTGCTGGATAACCTGTTTCAAGGCGAGGTGCTAGCACAGTTCTGTCAGGCGCCGGCGGCCAAGAAAATGCACCATGCCTATATCGGCGGCCTGCTCGAGCATACCCTGTCGGTTGCCGGTATGGCGGAGAAAACAGCAGCCCATTATCCCGGACTTGATCGTGATCTGCTGCTCTGCGGTGCCCTTGTCCATGATATTGCCAAGATCAGGGAGTTCAGTTACAGCTCGCTGCCCTTTGCCTATACCGACAGCGGTCGGCTGTTGGGACATCTTGTCCTTGGTGTGGAAATGGTGCGAGAGGCGGCCCGGGGCATCGATGATTTGAGTCGGCTGCGGCTTGACGCCCTGGCCCATATCATTGTCAGTCATCACGGGCGGCATGAGTTCGGGGCCCCAGTCCTGCCCATGACCCCGGAGGCCATTCTCCTGCACCATCTGGATGATATGGACGCGAAAATGAATTACATGGAAGGGTTGCGGGAAAAACAGGAGGAACCGGGCTGGACGGATTTTCAGCGTCCCCTGGAGCGGTTTCTCTATCTGCATCCCCTTGAAGGCGATGAAGCAGGCAGGAGTGGTGGTGATTCCATCGGCAAAGAGATCGGAGCCGGGGAACCATCACCCGGTGCTCAAAGGGACATACCGGCTGCGGGCAGGCAGCAGAGTCTGTTTGCCGCCATGCCCGGTCCCGGAAAAATCAGGGGATAGAGCAGGCATGTATTTTCTTCAGACCGGATTGGTATAGTGTTTTCAGCTATTGTCGGCCATGAGCGTCCACTTCGGTTGTTGTCCCGGATATTGGAAGGGGATCGTTTGGGGCATGCCTATCTGTTCTCCGGCCCGGACGGGATCGGCAAGGCGACTGTGGCCCGGGCCATGGCCGCGGGTCTGCTCTGTACTGACCGAAAGGGAACCACTCCCTGTGGTCGTTGTCCCGGCTGTCTCCAGTTTGCCTCTGATAATCATCCCGATTTTCTGCATATTGCTCCGGAAGGGGCGTCAATCAAAATTGACCGCATCCGGTCGTTAAAGCGGCAACTGGCCTTTTCCCCCTTTTGCGGCGGTGTGCGCGTCATCCTGCTGGAAGAAGTGCAGTCCCTGCGCCGGGAGGCGGGCAACAGCCTGTTGAAGATTCTCGAGGAACCGCCGCCGGACAATCTGTTTCTCTGTATTGCCTCGGACAGTGCGCCTGTCCTGCCAACGATTCTTTCCCGCTGCCAGATGATCCCCTTTGCACCCCTTTCCCATGACCAGGCTGCAGATGTCATCCTTGGCCAGGCCCCTGATCTCGATCGAGATCAGGCCTTGCAGCTGGCCAGGATAACAGAGGGGGCTCCGGGCCGGGCCCTGGCCATCGAGGCGGGAGACGCCCTGGCCCTGTACGCACGCCTTGCCTCTGCGCTTGCAGACCCATGCCTGCGCGGCCCGGCGGCCGTTGAAGAGGCGCTGGCTCTCGCTGCCGATATGGCGGCGCTTAAGGAGGAGCTTACCGTGCTTCTCGGGCTGCTGAAGACCCTGTTAAAAGATGCGCTGCTTGTCGGGCTGGACAGGAGAACCGCCGATACCGATACAGACCCCGGTATAAAAGAAGC
>JALVAI010000346.1 GCA_027011235.1 Desulfobulbaceae bacterium | reverse complement strand
GGCGGCCCGCACCTCCCCCCCGGGCCGCACTTTGTTATGAAAACAGGTTACACATAACCCATGCGTAACCTGTTGGCTTTCACGGTTTTCTAACCCATTAAAACAGATCGGTTCAGCGGGACTTCAGCCTGCATTCTGTATGGCCTCGGCAATGGAGGTGCAGACGTAGTCAATATTTTCCGTTGTCAGGCCGGCAAGATTGATCCTGCCGCCACCAACCATATAGATGCTCTTCTCCTTGCGCAGGTACTCAACCACCGCATCAGAAAGGCCGGAAAAAGAGAACATGCCGCGCTGACGTTCGATAAAGGAAAAATCCTCATCGACCCCGCAGTCGGCAAGACCCTTGACCAGGGCCCGCCGCATCTCCCTGATGCGCTCCCGCATGGCACCGAGCTCAAGCAGCCATTGCTGATACAGCTCTTCATCACCGAGAATGATTGCCGCAGTCAAACCGCCATGGGCGGGCGGGTTTGAATAATTGGTCCGGATAACGGTCTTGACGTGGCTCATGGCTACCCCGGCCTCTTCCGCACTTGGACAGACAATGGTCAGGGCGCCGGTGCGCTCATTATAAAGACCAAAATTTTTCGAAAAAGAACTTGCCACCAGAAAATCCTTACCGGTGGCCCCAAACCGCTCCACGGCATACCGGTCTTCCGTGACCCCGTCGCCAAATCCCTGATAGGCAAAATCAAGGAAGGGCATCCAGCCCCGGTCGGCCGCGATTCGGACCACCTCATCCCACTGGGCCTGGTCCGGATCAACACCGGATGGATTGTGGCAGCAGGTATGCAGGACCACAATATCCCCGGCCGGAATGCGGGCAAGATCCTCGCACATCAAATCAAAATCAAGTCCTTTGCTCTCCGGGTTATAATAGCGGTAACTGCTGATCGCAAAACCGGCATCACCGAAGATGCCGTTATGGTTGGCCCAGGTCGGTGAGCTGACCCAGACCGTGGCCTGGGGATTAAAACGTTTGAGCAGATCAGCGCCCACCTTGAGCGCACCTGTGCCGCCCGGGGCCTGCACGGTTACCGCCCGTGCTGACTGGATGGTTTCGCTGTCGTCCCCAAGAATAAGCCGTTGTACGGCCCGGCCATAGGCGGGATCACCGGAAATGGGGAGGTAACTTTTGCTGGTCTGCTCGCCAAGCAGCCTCTGTTCGGCCTTCTTGACAACGCCGAGAATAGGTGTCTTGCCGCTGTTGTCCTTATAGACGCCGACACCAAGGTTTACCTTGGCGGGATTGGTGTCCTTTTTAAACTGTTCCGTCAACCCCAGGATTGAATCCGGTGGCGCCGGTTGAATATTTTTCCACATTGGTGTTTCCTCTTTCTGGTTCCAGGTGCAAGTGTGCAGGCGTTCAAGCGATCAAGCGATCAAGCGATCAAACGTTCAAGCGTTCAAGCGTTCAAGCGTTTAAGCGTTTAACAGATACCGTTTCCTGTTATTTCTGTAAAGAATTTTAGATGGAAAATCACGGTTCCTTATAGACCGGGCATTTTTTTCCTGGATCATAATTTGTATAAACCGGGTCATCATAGCTCTTATGGCAGCGCAGACAAAGACCCACCCGCAGGATGCGGTGCAGTTCCTCCCGGTTAAAGGGACGGAGATCCCTGCGCGATCCATGTTGCAGGGCCTTGCCATCAATGGTAACAAAATTGTCAAACCCGACCGTCCTGCCGTGACTGGTCTCCACGCCCTGGTCAATGGGGATAAAGGACCACCTGCCGTCCTTTTTCAATACCGTCCCCTCGCCCAGCCCCAGGGTTTTGGGCGAGCTGTGGCAATCCGCGCAATCCCGTCCCCTGGCCTGGGTCGTATGTGGGTTGATGGCCGCCATGGTAAAGCGGGTTGAACCCGCCCTCGATCTTGCCCTGTTCGTCAA
>JALVAI010000345.1 GCA_027011235.1 Desulfobulbaceae bacterium | reverse complement strand
GTATTCACTGGCAAACTAAATATTTCTTTTTATTTCAAACTGTTAGGTGAAAAACTTACAAATTATCAACAATATTTCCACAACCATATTTCTCTTCATATCTCAACATATCTTCAAAATCCTATTAAATACTCACTATATAATCAAAACATATCCCTGCTGTTTTTAACTGCCCGCCGCTGCATTTTTTTCTGATCGACCATATTTCAGAAAAAAAATTATCCCTCATAAATCGTACTGAAAAGAGGAAAAATCACCACCAGGCGGCGCCAAAAAACAACAATGAAGAGAAAGGATTTACAGGGCCCGGGCCAGGGTAAAGACCTCAACCCTTGCAGCGCAAGCCTTTTGCAGAATTTTGCTGCACTCAAGCACGGTGGATCCGGTGGTCAGGACGTCATCTACCACCAGAACCTTTTTCCCGGCCACCCCGCCTCTAATATTCACGCAAAAAGCTCCGTTGAGGTTTTTCCTTCGTTCCCTGCCGCTTAAATCGGTCTGGGGAGAGGTGTTGCGTATCCTCTTCAGACCATTTGCTGCAATTCTGCCCTTCCACTTGGGAAAACAGGCGCGGGCAAGGAGCAGGGACTGGTTGAATCCCCGCTGCCGTAACCTGCGGTCATGCAGGGGAACAGGCAAGATCAGGTCCGGACGGGAAAGGGCGGAACAGGCGGGGGAATTACGACCCAGGACACCCAGGGTTGCAAGAGGGGTAAAGCGACGACCAAATTTCACCTGGTGGATCAGACTGACCAGGGGTTCCTGGTAGGAGTAGGCGGAGCGGACAAGATCAAAGGGAGGTTTGCCGGTCAGGCAGTCACCGCAGAGATGGTCCTCACCGGTGGCAAAGGGGGTACCGCAACAGCGACACAGGGGAGAAGTCAGGGGAACGAGCCGGGAGACACAGTCACGGCAGAGAAGCGGCAGGCGATGGCGGCCGAGCAGCGCCTCGCAGGCAAGGCAACGGGCTGGAAACAGTACATCCTGTACACCGGCAAGCAGGGACATGGCCGATCTCTCTCATGATAACCCACCGGCACGGCCGGGTCCACAACAGGCCTGCAGCCAGGTACCAGGAACCTGCCGCACGGCCCCTGTTCTCCGGCGGGCCATTATCGCCCACCGGGCATATCCGGAAAAGCGGATATGCCCGGTAAAACACCTTTCAATGCGGCGGCAGCGCAAAACCGGGCCGGCTCAGCCCATGGCCGCCTGCAGGTTCTCATCGAGTTTGGCCAGAAATTGTTCGGTGGTCAAAAACTTCTGTTCCCCACCGACCAGCAGGGCCAGGTCCTTGGTCATAAAACCCGATTCAACGGTTTCAACACAGACCTTTTCCAGCAGCTCGGCAAAACGAACAACCTCGGGCGTATTATCAAAGGTGCCCCGGTAGTAGAGCCCGCGGGTCCAGGCAAAGATGGAGGCAATGGGGTTGGTGGAAGTCGCATTCCCCTTCTGGTGCTCCCGATAATGACGGGTAACCGTGCCATGGGCGGCCTCGGCCTCGACGGTGCCGCCGTCCTCGGTCATCAGCACCGAGGTCATCAGGCCAAGAGAGCCGAAACCCTGGGCAACGGTGTCCGACTGGACATCACCGTCATAATTCTTGCAGGCCCAGACAAAACCGCCCTCCCATTTCAGGGCAGACGCCACCATATCATCGATCAGCCGGTGTTCATAGGTTATTCCCGACTCAGCAAAACGGTCGGCAAATTCCCCATCAAAAACCTCTTGAAAAATGTCCTTGAACCGGCCGTCATATTTCTTCAAAATGGTATTTTTGGTGGAGAGATAGAGCGGCCAGCCGAGATTGAGGGCATAGTTCATGCAGGAACGGGCAAAACCGCGGATGGACTCGTCCAGGTTGTACATCCCCATGGCACAGCCGCTGCCGGGAAAGTCAAACACCTCATGCTCGATCGGCTCTCCGCCATCCTCAGGCTCAAAACGCATGGTCAGCTTTCCCGGACCGGGCACCAGGAAGTCCGTGGCCTTGTACTGGTCACCAAAGGCATGACGGCCGATGACAATGGGTTTGGTCCAGCCCGGTACCAGCCGCGGTATATTGTTGCATATAATCGGCTGCCTGAACACGGTGCCGCCAATTATATTGCGGATGGTGCCATTGGGCGAGGGCCACATCTTTTTCAGGCCAAACTCCTTGACCCGGGCCTCGTCCGGGGTAATGGTGGCGCACTTGATGCCGACCCGGTACTTCTTGATGGCCTCGGCCGCTTCAACGGTTATCCGGTCATCGGTTTCATCCCGTTTCTGAATGGAGAGATCATAGTATTTCAAATCAATATCGAGATAGGGCAGGATCAGCTTTTCCTTGATAAATGCCCAGAGGATACGTGTCATTTCATCGCCGTCGATTTCGACAACCGGGTTTTTCACCTCGATCTTTGCCATAATGCCTGTTCTCCTGTATTTTTTGTATTCTCCGGACAGCCGGAAATCAAAGTTGGATTATATTCACTAACAACTGAAACTATCGCTATTTTTCAAAATCTGGCAACATAAACCATCTCCACCCAATCGTCAATATAACTATGCTCCCTGCGCCGAGGACAAAAGGGATGAGTTTTACCGGAGATTATGCTATGAAACAGTGGTTTTTCCGCGCTTGGATATTAAATAGTCCGGGTACACCCGATCCGTTATCCCGCGGATATTCAGAGAACCCGGATAACCCGGCATGGCTGGACCATAATTTATCGTCCCGGCCACAACAGATAAGCGTAGACTTCAAATGATGAAATAATCCAAAAGGACACAGCTGCGTGGACCATTTTCAGATTAAAACTCCGGCGGTCGCATAACTTCCCATGACCATTTTCCAACGTCTCCGCTCCCTCTTCTTTCTCGTCAGCCTGCCCTTTATCACCACCGCGGCCTGCTTTGTGGCGCTTGCCGATTTCAGAATTTCAAGTGACAATGCGACCGCGGCCCAGGTCTACCCGAGGCTCTGGGCAAAAATCATGACCCGGATCGCCGGCATCCGGGTCCGGGTCACCGGTATGGAAAATATCGACCCGCAGGCAACCTATGTCTTTGCAGGCAACCATTGCAGCCAGCTTGACATCTACAGCTTCCAGGGATACTTTCCCCATGATTTTAGATGGATAGCAAAAAAAGAGCTCTTTGATGTCCCCATATTGGGGACGGCCATGCGCAAGGTCGGCTTTATCTCCATTGACCGCGCACGCGGCAGAAAGGCCCTTGAGAGCCTGAACCTGGCCGCCAAACGCATCAGCGCCGGCAGCTCGGTCCTTATCTTTCCCGAAGGTACCCGCAGCAGGGATGGAAAGTTGCAGCCCTTCAAGGCCGGGGCCATTCTGTTGGCCATCCGTTCCGGGGTTCCGGTTGTGCCCATCGCCTTTAACAATACCTCCCGCCTGCTGCCCAAGGGGAAACTTCTTCCCGCCCCAGGCGAAATAGTCATCCGTATCGGCAAGCCCATCCCGACAGCACAGTTCACGCCCAGGGACAAACAGGCACTGGCCGCCATCCTCCATGACAAGGTGGCCCAGCTTCTTGACCCCATCCATCTTCCGGCAGAAGAACCCGAGCCATCAAAGATTGGATAAGCCGTTGCATTTTTCACCGGGCATGGCATAATAACGAATTTCAGGTACGATGCCATCATGGAAGGAATTTAAACTTTTTCCCCTACAACCCTATTGATCAGGACGCATACATGCAGTTGACATCACAGTTTCGAAGCTTAAGTCGGGATGTTGTGCCGGCCCTGTTTCTCCTCTTTTGTCTCATCATCCTCATGGGAGCGGAGCCGGCCCTTGCCATCCAGCAGAACACTGGTTTCCTTCCCTTCAGGATCAACTCCTCCCGGCCGGGCAAGCTGCAGAAACAGGCAGACGAGGCCCTGGCCAGGGCATTGGCGGCCAAGCACTTTTCCATGATACCGCGCAAACAGGCCCGCTCCCTGATCGACTATACCGGCCCCTGGCCGCCCCCGGCTGCCGCCCTGCGCCGGGTTGCCGATAAAACCGGTTATGATTACATCGCCGTTGGCAGCCTTACCAGAGTCGGCAAGGGTATTGAAGTGGACATGATGGTCATCGACGTGCTTAATCCAAAGGCCAAACCGGAAATTTTTCAGGAAACCACGCTCACCGGCGGACTGGAACAGGTCACCAATAGTGCGGTGGCCGATGTTCTCGGCTATGCCAATCGTTCGGTTATCGTTGCCTCCGTTACCCCATCCGGTAACCAGCGGATTGACTCCGGGGCAATTCTCAGGAAAATCCAGACCAAACCCGGTGATTACTATGATCCGGCTGCCCTGCGCCGGGACCTGAAATCGGTCTTCTCAATGGGATACTTTGACGACGTGTCCGTTGATGTCACCGATACAGCAAAGGGCAAGGCCATTACCTTTATCGTCAAGGAAAAACCGCTGATTAAAAATGTCAGTTTCAGCGGTGTCGACGCCGTTTCCGAAGATGATGTCCGGGACGCGGCCAACATCAACGCCAACACCATCGTCAACCCGGCCAAGATCAACGATGCGGTCCAGCGCATCAAGGGACTGTACAAGTCAAAGGGCTATTTCAACACCAAGGTGGCCGCCACCCTCAGCTATCCGACCAAGGACACCGCTGATGTCCATTTTCGCATCCAGGAAGGGAAAAAGGTCTCCATCAGGAAAATCGCCTTTGAAGGCAACAAATCCTTTGACGACGATGATCTGGAAGATGTTATCCAGACCGGAACCTGGAACTGGCTCTCCTGGTTGACCGAAAGCGGTGTCCTGAAGATGGATGTCCTGCAGCAGGACGCGGCCCGTCTTGCCGCCTTTTACCACAATCACGGTTTTATCGAGGCCAGGGTGGGTGAACCCAGGGTGGAAGAAAAAGATGATTCCCTGACCGTCACCTTCCCCATTGAAGAGGGGCCCAGGTACCGGGTCGGCACCGTTGACATCAAGGGTGATCTCATCGAGGACAAGGCCAAACTGATGTCCATGCTCAAGATCCGTAAAGAAAAATATCTCAACCGTAAGGTCCTGCGTGATGACACCCTGAAACTGACCGATCTCTATGCCGAGCATGGGTACGCCTTTGCCGAAGTCCACCCCCAAATCAAAAAATCCACCTCCGGCAGACGGGTGGATATCACCTTGAACGTCGACAAAGGGTCACTGGTCTATTTCAACCGGGTGGAGATCCACGGGAACACCAGAACACGTGACAATGTTATCCGTCGGGACCTGGACGTGAAAGAAGGCGGCATCTTTGATTCCAGGGCCATCAGGAGTTCGACCCGTAAGCTGCAGCGGCTGGGCTATTTTGAAGAGGTCACGGTGACACCGCAGCCGACCATGGAAGAGGACAAGATGGATGTCATCGTCAAGGTCAAGGAAAAATCCACCGGCCAGTTCAGTATCGGCGCCGGCTACTCCTCGTCCGAATCCCTGTTGTTCATGGGCGAGATTTCCGAAGATAACCTACTGGGCACCGGTGACAAGCTGGCACTGTCCGTGAACTTGAGCGGTATAACCACCCGCTTCAACTTAAACTTTACAAACCCGAGATTTCTTGATTCCCACGTGTCCCTGGGGCTTGACCTGTTCAACTGGCGCCGGGAATATGACGATTACACCAAGGATTCCGTGGGTGGCGGTCTCCGGTTCGGGCACCCGTTTTTTGAAAAATGGTATGTCTATTACGGTTACTCGATAGACAACACCACCCTCAGTGACGTTGCCGACAACGCCTCTCAGGTCATCAAGGATTCCGAAGATATCAAACTGACCAGCGCCGTCCATATCCGTTTTCTCCGGGACACGCGCAATAACCGCTTCATCCCCGATTCCGGTTCCAGAAACTCGATCAGTGTCCGGCATGCCGGCGGCTGGCTGGGCGGCGACGCCGACTATACCAAACTTGAAGGTTCCAGCTCATGGTACTTCCCCATGTACTGGAAATCGGTCTTCCACATCAAAGGTGCCATCGGCCAGATATTTGCCGATGATGACAAAAAACTGCCGGTCTACGAACGGTTTTACCTTGGCGGCATGAACAGTATCCGTGGTTTTCCCGCTGTCAGCATCAGTCCCCGCGACCCGGTCACCAATGAAAAGATTGGTGGTGACAAGATGTGGTACGCAAACCTTGCCGTTCAGTTTCCCCTGCTTGAGCAGGCCGGCCTGCACGGAGAGGTGTTCACCGATTTTGGTAATGTCTACGCCCTTGAAGACAGCTGGGATTTCGGCGATTTCAAAAAGACCGCTGGTGTCGGGTTCATGTGGATGTCCCCCATGGGACCGATCCGCCTGGCCTGGGGCTACAACCTTGACCAACAGGACGGCGAGGACAGCTCCAACTGGGACTTCACCATGGGCGGCTCCTTTTAGTCGCCAGGGCAATTCTTATCCATGCAGTCGATCTTAAAGCGGCTGCGGGAAAAGGGCAGACACCAGCTTGATATCACGGGTCTTGCCGGAAGCAGCGGCCTGTTGCTTGCGGCAAGGCTTTGTCATCAGCTGGACAAACCGGTCTGCTGTATTGTTCCCGCCGATGAGCAACTCGAGGGCCTTGCCCGGGACACCGCCCTGTTCACCGACGCACCGGTCCTCATCTACCCCAGCTTCGAGATCCCGCCCTATACCGCCCTCTCGCCCGACCCGGCCACCACGGCCCAGCGGCTTTCCACCCTCTACCGGCTGCACAACAACGACCGCCCTCCCATTGTCTTCACCTCGGTCGAGGCCGTCCTGCGGCGGGTCATTGCCAGACGGGCGCTTAACGACCGCTGCGAACTGATTATCAGCGGCGAAGACACGGACCGCGACGACCTGATCTCCCACTTGATCACAAACGGTTACGAGAGCTGTGATCTGGTCCGGCGCCCCGGTGATATGGCCGTGCGCGGCGGCA
>JALVAI010000344.1 GCA_027011235.1 Desulfobulbaceae bacterium | reverse complement strand
GGGCTCGAGAACGCGGCGAAATTCTTCCGCCTGGGAAAGAAATTGTGCCGTGCCGCTCATATCCTGAACTCCCTGAAAGGAAGTACGTTATGGATCTTGGAATCCGCCGGCGCGGTTTCCTGAAGCCTGCCGTGATGGATAAAATATTCCCGGTCGGCCAGACGCAGGATATTGCGGTCATCCGAGATAATAATCATGACGGTGCGGGGCCTCAACCGGCCAAGCAGGCTGAATATCAGGTTATAGCCATGCTTGTCCAGGCCACGATCGGCATTATCAAAAAGGATGACCCTGGGTTTATTGGCCAGTACGCGGGCAATGGCGATACGCTGTTTCAGGCCGGGCGGGATGGGATCGGTGACGTTGTCGGTCAGCCTGGTCTCATAACCGGCCGGCAGGATGGCCACGGCATCGTCTATCCCGAGCAGCCTGGCGGCAATCATGGCGTCCTCTTCATTGACGGTGTTGAAAAAGGTGAGGTTTTCGCGAATGGTTCCATAAAAGATAGTGCCTTTTTCCGGCAGATAACCGACATGGGCGCTGAGCAGGGCCGGTTTGACCAGATGCGGATGGGCGCCGTCGACAAGGATCGTTCCCTTGGTCGGCTTGATCAGGCCGGTGACCAAATGCAGGATAGTGGTCTTGCCGGAGCCGGCGCTGCCGGATATGGCAATGGAATCACCAGGATGCAGGTCCAGGTCCAGGTCCCGGAGCAGCATGGGGCTGTCCGGTTCATAGCGGAAAGAAACATTGTCCAGCCGGACATGGCCAACCGGCTGTTTTATCTTTTTGGTGTCCGACCAGGTTGTGGTCGGCAGGTTGAAGATATCCTCCAGTTCCCTGCGGTCGATAAAAAAAGACTGGAACCTGGTCCAGAGGGAAAGGGCACGCTGCACCGGCTGCATGATTCTGCCGGACAGCAGGACACAGGCGGCAAGGCCACCGGTCCCCATGTCGCCGTGGATAACCTTGAGCGCTCCGAAAGACACCACGGCAACGGTCATGATCTGGGAAAAAATTCTCCCGCAGTTTATGGCAATATTATTGGTCAGGGCGACCTGGTAATGGGCCGAAGAAATTCTGGTCTGCAAACGGTCATTACGGCGGAGGAAAAATTTTTCCAGGCCAAGTCCCTTCAGAGTGTGAATTCCGGACAGGGTCTCGATGATAAAATTGTACCGTATCTTTCCTGAAAAATCCTGCTCCCGGACCTGTTGACGCAGCTTGTAACCGACAAACCAGGCCAGCAGGCTGAAGGCGCAAAACAGTCCCAGGGGAACAAAGACAAGATTACCGGCTATATAATAGATAAGAAAAAGAAATATAAAGATAAACGGCAGATCAACAATGGTAAGCAGGGCCTGGCCGGAATAAAAGCCGCGCAGACGGCTGATCGAGGCCATTTTCTGCAGATAGGTTCCTGAACCCTGTTCCTCAAAACGCTGCATCGGGGATTGCAGGATATGCTCCATGGCCCTGCATGAGGTTTTATGTTCAAAAACCGCACCTGACCATGAGGTAAGATAGGAACGGGCAATGCGCAGAAACATTTCGAAAAACACTGCGGTAATAACGCCCAGAACAAGCAGGGTCAAGGTGCCAACCCCATGATGCGGCAAAATACGATCATAGGTCTGCAGCATCATGATAGGCATGGCCAGGGCCAGCAGATTGACCACAAGGGAAGAAAGCACCAGGTGAATCAGGTTGACCCGAAATTCATGGGTCATGATGGTCCGGGGCGCTGGCGGCATGGCTGATTCTCTTGTAAAAAGATCCGTGATACTGAAAAAATCGTGGGGAAAAATGTATAACTATAAGTAGTATATGGAAATCAACGGACAATGCAAGGCGGTTTTTGCTCCGCCTCATTTTTCTTTTTTTCTAACATGGAAAAGTATGCAGGAA